>JAGWYC010000173.1 GCA_018969565.1 Bacteroidota bacterium
ACCCGCTCATCCTGTTGTCTTTGTGACCCAGAACCTTCTTTTCCGGGTCAGGAAACATAATTAAAAGCAAACTCCTGCCAGAGTCATTAACTTTGACTATTCAATTGTATGAAAATCAATAGATTAACCTTGGTTTTTGGACTGATTGCGGCCATTTCTGCAGAAGCAGGGACACTGCCATCGAGCATCACAGCCAATACCGTGTTGCTTGCTTCAAACAGCCCCTATACCTTGATCAGCCCGGTTACCATTGCTAAAGGGGTAAGCTTGCGCGTAATGCCTGGTGTGCGCATCCAGTCTCTTGGTAGTTATACCCTGTTTGTGAATGGTGAACTTCAATGTCTGGGTAACAAGGACAGTATGATTTTTTTTGAAAATACCATGGTGGCTTTCAACGCCGGCTCAGTAGGTTATTATAGATCAACGGGTTCAGGATCTAAGTTTCGCTATACCCGTTTTGCACCCGGGTCTTTTGGCACCGCCATCCGCAGCAGCAAGGCTTCGGTATTTGCACATCACTGTGTTTTTGAAGACATTTCATATGCCATTTGTGCTTATTCTGATTCAGTGGACATCTACATGAGCAACAGTAAAATCCTCGGCAAAACCAATGGTTATTCCATCTTCAATTCCTACAAAAACTGGCATTTGGAACTTACAGAAGATACCATAGTAAACGGCGGCTATCTGTACATGGGCAGCAGCAATCTGGTACACAAATGCTTGTTTCTTGGCGGAACCAATACCTATTACGGTTTATACGGACAATCGCACACCAAAAAGGCTGAGATAACCTGTAATTACTTCAAGAATATATATTACGGTATTAATCTGTCTTCGTTGGCTGCCGGACATGGCCGTTTCACCATTCGCGACAATTTCGTGGACAGTGCTTATTATGGATTATACCTGGCTTCCCAGGGGATTGAGAAGGATAGCTTCAGTATTGGTGGGAACTCTTTTATCGGGTGCTTTTACGCGGCTTATTTCCTGAACAATCTGACGGCACCAACGCCGGTCAACTGGGCATTGCCCGGAAATTACTGGGGCAGCGCTGATACTGCGCAGATCAAGAAATTCATATACGACAACCGTCGTTTCAGCATGATTCCCTTCAGGGTTGATTACACTTCATACCTGAATTTGCCACCAACACCCTGCGGGCCGGTTCCTCCGGGCTTTAAAGCCGCAATAAATTCCTTGAAATCGTCTATGGATGTGGCGATTTGTCCCAATCCTGCCAACGGTGAATTCCGAATCAGCGTTCCGGGTTCTGAGCGCTGCTCCTGGACTTTGTGCGACCTGAACGGACGCGCTGTTGTCGAAGGAACCTGTTTCGGACAGCAACAAGTATCCACGCGCGGGCTGAAGCCGGGTTCCTACCTGCTTCTGGTGCGCAACAGCAAAGGTGTTCAGGCTTGCCGCCCGGTGCTTTTGCACTAAGCACTCAGCCCTTTTCCGGGTAGGCGTAGTCGCTGAGGTAGGCGTAGCGTTCAGTCAGCGTTCCTGCGCGGGTGATGCGTGCGCCGTCCAGCATATCGCTGTGGCTATTGAAGAGTTCCGGTATTACATCGTGAAACAGGCGTTCGCCGAATTCACTGCTGGCATCGCGGGGCAGTTCATTGGGCAGGTTGCCCACGGCCATTACGTCAATGGTATCGGGCAGGAAGGGAGCGCAGCGCTCCTGTTTTTTGCGGTCCCAGCCGAATACCGGATCCTTGATGCTGGTGGCATCCACGGTGATGGGTACTGAACCTTCCACATCACAGGAAATATCGGCGATGACGCTGATTCTGAATCCGGGCCAGGCCGTATCGGCTTTTTCAAACAGACGCGGGAGGTCTTCGGTCCAGAAGATGCCGTTAATCAGCATATCGCAAACCGGCAGAAATGAGCGGAAACTGCTTTCGTATTCGCTGTGGTTTTGGTAGAAATGGGCGGTATTCCACGGTTTTCCGGATTTATGCCGGTAGAGCTCGTGGCTGTTCAGGTGTACAAAAACCGGCTGTTCGTAATTGCGCAGCAGGAAATCTTCGGGTGTCACTTCCAGGATATTCAGTTGGCGCAGCAGTTCCAGGGTTCCGTTGGCCACACGACCTGCTCCGGTGAGGGCAATTTTGATGGATCCGGTGTTGATTTTGGCGCATTCGCGAAGCAGTTCGGCGTAATCATGGCATTGCCAGGCCGGCTTCAGGGTATAGGTTCCGCGCTTCATTCCCCAGGTCAGGAAGGCGTTATAGGCCCCCACAATACCGGCCCAGCGCCCGAAGCCCAGTACGCGCTGACCGCTGTCCCACTTCAGGGTTTCGTAGTCAATGAGTTCGATGTTTCTGTCCAGCGCAGTGCGCAGCAGTTTTTGGTTATAGGGTTGCTTCTTGATGGTATGAGAGAAGAAGAAATAGGTTTTGCCCTCCATAAGGTTTTCCGGGGGCACTTCCTTGATGCCGAACAGCACCTGACAATGGTCGAGCTTATCCACCACCTGAATACCCGCCTGCCGGTATTCCTCGTCGCTGAAGGTGCGCGATGGACTGCTTTCCACCCAGATTTTTACCTCCGGGTAGCGTTTTTGTATGCTGACACATTGAACGGGGGTGAGGGCCACCCGTTCATCCGGAGGAGTTTTACGCTCCCGCAACAGGCCAATATTCATGATGCGAAACAATGAAAAAAAAGGCAAGTTGTGTGAAAAGAGTATCTGAACGGTGCGGGCATCGGACACTGAGTAGGCGAAACGCAGTGAAGCCGTATCCAAGTGCAGAAGTTCAGGAAACCTGTAGATAGATGAATTCCACTCGGGTACATCACCCCAACATTTCGCTGCGGTCTAAGACTCGATGACCGGTCACTGAGTAGGCGAAACGCAGTGAAGCCGTATCGAAGTGAAGAGGCGTGGCAATTGCAGGAAACATTAGGATAGTGGACTTCTATTCCGGCACATCTCAATACGGCTCGCCTTTCGGCGGCCTACCGCAAGGCTTTCCTCCCGGTCTTAGACTCAATGACCAGACGGCAGTATTCACGTAATTTGAACATGTATGTGCTACTCCTACGCTACTAATTTTAACAAAGCCAAGCTCAAGGACCGCCTGCAACTGGAGCAGGTTCCGACAGCGGGTATGCACTATTTCGTCAGTGCGTTCAGTCGTCCGCTGTTGCCGGTAATCACCGGGGCGTATCCGAAGCGGATGGATCTCATGAACAGGCGTTGATTTCGGTTCAAGCACCTGGACGGGATTGGAAGCGCAAAGATTTATAGCTAAAATACAAGTCGGATCTTGTGCCTGTGCGTATTGCGCGGTACTAAGGGATGGCCCGATAGTCTTTCCGAAAAAACAAACTGCAACAATCGCAGATGATTACAGGTTCATGGTTATCTTTAATAGAATTATGAATAAATATATTAAAGCAAAAAAAACCCCAAAATATTTAATGATAAATGGTCTTGTCCTGTAGCGTTTATTACCGCTGCCGTGTTCAAATTTCGGGTTTTTTTGAAAAAAGGACTTGCACGAATAGAATAAAGCACAGAACATCAGAAGAGCAACAACATCGCTGGCTATATCCATCCAAAATTTATTCATATTGATTCCTTAAAAAGCTTTTGTTCTAATTTTGAATAGAGGGGTCTGATAAGCCGATTTCAAGTTTGTTCTTGCTTTGTGTTAAGTCCTTATGTATTGTGTGCCGTACAATACATTTGGGATATTTTTCATCAGCTGTTTTCAAGCAATCGTTATATTCCCAAGCGATTAAGAGCATCTTTAATGGGTTCAAAAAATTGCTGGTCCAGTCATCTAACATCTTGCGCGTGCATGCATTAACCTCTCGTCTGTACGCATCGCAGGGGTTAATATTGGGGATGGTTCCTATTATTGTGTCAGTAGCAATGATAGAAATGAAGTCTAAATCAGATTCCTGAATATCAAGAAGCTGTCCAGTGTTAATAAGGATTTGTCTGAAACGTTCAAGTGCAAAAAAATGATTGCTGAATAGCGAATCAGTTTGTAACATGTAAATTTTTTGATTATAATCATAATTCTTGTTATTAAGTACCGAAATAATGAATTCCTTTTCTTTAAGATCCATATTCAAATATGAACCTAAATAGTTGGCCTAGTTTCGTGCAACTACGTTGTTGGTTTGACTTTGTGATTGTAATGAATTACTGAAAACCAAACCTGTAACTGTCAGGATAATCAAATTTTTATACTTTTTCATGGAGGGAATCTATTGTATAAGCGAATATAGTGAAGATTGCTCGCCTAAAAAAACATAATTATTATAAAAAATAATTATAATTAATGCAACCCTGTTACACTTAAATACCAACCTAAATTGACTCTTGGTGAATTTGAAATACAGGTTTAATCTCCGGCGATTGTTTGTTAATTCATGCATCGGCGTGCTGCTCCGGTAGCCGAAGCTCGTAGGATACTGAAAGTATTCACGTAATTCGAAAAACCATGTGCTACTCCTACGCTACTAATTTTAACAAAGCCAAGCTCAAGGACCGCCTGCAACTGGAGCAGGTTCCGACAGCGGGTATGCACTATTTCGTCAGTGCGTTCAGTCGTCCGCTGTTGCCGGTAATC
>JAGWYC010000174.1 GCA_018969565.1 Bacteroidota bacterium
TTGGCCGCTGCTGGCATCTTCCCGTATCAGACCGAGGTATTCAATACCTGAATTGGCTACCGGGATAATTCTTAAAATTTTCGCTCGTTTGGCAAGCAGGAAATCGCGTCTGAGGGCACTGCTCAGGAATAAGGTTTTTCCCCGTACGGAGTCAACTTTTACCATCTGCCCGGCAGTCCCGAAGGCCCATGTGGAGGTAACGAGGGTGCTGTCATCGTCCAGCAGGTAAAGCAATTCGCCGGCCTGCACAATACCGGAGTCCTTTAGTTTCAGTATTCGGTCATTGCGCCTGGCATCCGCAGTGAGCATGTGGTAGTTGCTCCGGTTTTTTCCGCTCATTTCAATGGCGTTGCCACTGCCACCAAGGTTGAATTTAAGGGTGGTATTTTGGGCATTCTCCCCCTGCAACACGGTATTCGAGGGCAGCCGTATGTCTGATTTAAAGCGATAGGTTCCTGCTGGGAAGTAGATGGTCAGGCCGGAGTCTGGATTTACCTTGGCCAGAATAGCATCCATCAGGGAATCGTTGTTGCCGCCGTCTTGGTTATTGCCGCCCGCGGTTTGGAAATTAATGGTTTTGTGTGGGATCTTGATGCTGCACTGCGCCACGCTGCGCTTCCAGTCGGAGGCGCGCGTTGCCGGCAATTGCTGCGCCTTTAGAAAACTGCTCCAGGATATCAGGACCAGAATGCTCAGGAATCGTGCAGCGCGTATCTTCATGGGGTTTAGCTTTTGCCGGAAGCCTTGGCGTGATCAGCCAGAAATTGCTGCAAGCCAATGTCGGTGAGCGGGTGTTTCAGCAATCCAAGGATGGCGCTGAGGGGACAGGTGGCTACATGCGCGCCCGCTTCGGCAGATTTTACAATGTGCAGTGGATTGCGGATGCTGGCTGCCAGAATTTGTGTTTCAAAGCCCTGAATGTTGTAGATATGGGCAATCTGGGAAATCAGTTCCATGCCGTCCCAGTTCATATCGTCAATGCGGCCGATGAAGGGTGAGAGGTAGGTAGCGCCTGCTTTAGCTGCCAGGATGGCCTGACCAGCGCTGAACACCAGGGTGCAGTTGGTTTTAATGCCGTTGGCGGTGAACCAGCTAATGGCTTTGATGCCGTCGCGGATCATAGGTACTTTCACCACGATGTTGGGGTGGATGGCCGCCAGTTTCTTTCCCTCTTCCACCATTTCAGGGAAGCTGGTGCTGATGACTTCGGCGCTCACGGGTCCGTCCACGATTTCGCAGATGGTGCGGTAATGGGCCATCACAGCAGCATCGCCGGTGATGCCTTCCTTTGCCATGAGGGAAGGGTTGGTTGTTACTCCGTCGAGGATGCCCAGTTCATTGGCTTCTCTGATTTGGTCCAGGTTGGCGGTGTCAATAAAGAATTTCATCGTGTATGCCTGCACAAAGATATGTAATCAGCCTTTAGGCGTTTTGCCCTCTTGCGCAATCCCCGCATGAATAAGCGGATTGAAGCGCCACCCTGTGATTACCGGTGACTCAGCTTTTCTTCACAAAGGCGTAGCAGGACACGCCAAAGGGAAAACGGATATGCCGGACGATGCGGTTTTCTAAACTGAGCAGTCCTATCAGGAACTTGTTAAACGGGGGCAACTTGTCCAGGTTTCCGGTGCCGCTTTTGCGCGTCGGCATCAGCCTGCTGATCCATCGGTACAGAAATATGGGCAGGAACAGGAATACGTTCCAGAATCCGGATTTCTGAATGTTGAAGCCATTGTTTCTGAGCTTCTCGTTCAGCTCCTTTCCACGGTATCTTCTGTAGTGCATATTCACTACGTCGTGATGGCTCCATAGCGACATGAATGCAGGGACGAAAATGTAGGCGGTGCCATCCGGCTTTAGCAACTGCCGCCAGTTTTTCAGCGCGGTTTCATCTTCCTTCAAATGCTCCAGGCAGTCTGATGCGATGATGATATCAAACTGCTCATTGAGGCTGATATGCTGTGCATCCATCACGAAGGTGTTGTCAAGGCCGGAGGCTTTACAGTTTTCAATGGCCTGCGCGCTGATGTCTATACCAAACAGGTTTTCCTTCTTAAAGCCGAGTTGAATCAGCTCATGAAGCAGGATTCCGGAAGAGCATCCGATGTCCAGGATGCGGGAATTCCTATCTGCCCGGGCTATGGTGTCAAGGATGTATTTCCTTCTTGCCTTGAACCAGAAATGTTCTTTTTCAAGCCGGTGATAGGCTTTTTCGTAGGTTGTTTTCATTGGAAGAATCCCCATTGCCGCCGCTAAGGCAGACTAAGGTTCAAAGATGATTGTTTGCGCCGGGATTAGCAAAAGCGCGCATGTCTGGTAACCCCTGTGTTCCTGATTATTGCACATCGGAGGCAGCAAGTCATTTTGCCCTATTCACGGGGTCCTTCCTGGAGTAGTTTTTACCGCATTGGTCATCTCCAGAAAGGCTTTGCCTTCTATCACCCGTTTACCCTGTACGCCCCAAACGTTGCAGGGGCCTTCCCAATAGGTCATGAAATTACTGCCCAGGGCACGCAGGGTCATTTCGCCTTGATGTATCCGGGCATCAACGCAGGCAATCAGGCTGCGGCCTGGGATGTGCACCTGCCATTGCATGGGATAGCTGCGGCCTGTTAACGGACTGGTCCAATATTCGTCGGGGTGCAACAGGATGGAGTCGCCGTTCAGGTAGCTGATATGTCCTGCTGCATCCAGCCAACTGCCCTGAATAGCTTCGCGTCCGTTGCGCCTGTCCACGGTGCGGAAGATCATCAAACGAAAATCTGCCGCGCTGATGCTCAGCCAGTCCCAGCGGTAGCGTCGGCGCGTCAGGGGCAGCGCATTCCACTGCCGGTCAAACCAGCCTTCACCTGCAACGGCTGCCGTATCATCGTGCAACATGAAATTACCACTTAACTGCAGCACAGGCCAACTCAGGTATCCGGCCTGCATTCCGTCCATGTACGACATGATACCCCCGGGTGCCTGAGGGATGAGCGGGCCCCGGGTAACGGCTGCAATGCTTCCGCTGAAAAAGTCCGTTTGGTAATCGGCCTTCAGTGTCTCCGCGTCAATCTGCAAACGGTGCTGCCGGTTTCCTACTATCAGTGAGGGATTTCGCTCCTGCACCGCGTGTTTGTTGCGGAAAATTTCATAGCCGCGGTAGGTGGTGTCGGCTTCAGGGTCTGAAAAGGCGGTGTTCAGCATCCAGCGGTAACCGTAAGGAAAGCTGTATCGGCGGAACAGGGCCGAGTGGAAGGCGTAGTCGCGCCCGCTGCTGTCCTGAACAAATCCGTTCAGGTACCACCATTCCAGCGAGTTGCGCTGCAGCGGTTGCAGGAATTCAGAGGCATTATGAACTTCCCGGTGTTGCCTGTCGGCGGTAAACAGGCTCAGCCGGATGCAACCGCTGAAGCTCAGGGAACTCCAGAGCGCCAATCCATACAACTGTGCTCGTTTAAAGCGCATGAGGCGAAGTTAGGGGCTTGACATCGAAGTTTTCTTAAGTTTGGTTTAGGCGCATTCCCGGCTATACCAAATGCGCAAACCTCAGCGGGTTTTATTTGTTTTGAAGAAAACTCCTTTATGCGTCTTCAGGAAGTACCCAGAAGAGGATTTATCACCCGCATGGCCGCCGGAGTATCTGCCGCACTGGTGGTGCCCGTGGCCGGTTTTTTTAAGTTGTTCGGCAAGGAACAGGACATGAATATACCCACCGTAAAGAATATCCGCCCGCTCGGGTTCCAATGGGATACCGCAGACCCCTTTCTGTTTTGTGTACACCACGAAGATTTCTTCCCTAAGGGCAATGCAGAAATGGGGCCCGCGGCTTCGCTGGAAGGGCGCAGCATCGGCGATGATTTCATCATCAAAGACGGCTGGCGCATGTACCACGGCGATACCGTTCCCGGTTTCCCCGGACATCCGCACCGCGGTTTTGAAACCATCACGGTGGTGCGCCGCGGCTTCGTAGATCATGCCGATTCCATGGGTGCATCCGGTCGCTACGGCAACGGCGATGTGCAATGGATGACCGCCGGCAAGGGCGTGCAGCATTCCGAGATGTTTCCGCTGCTGAAGGAAGATGAAGAAAACCCGATGGAGTTATTCCAGATCTGGCTGAATCTGCCGGCCCGGAATAAAATGGTGGATCCGCATTTCAAGATGCTCTGGGGCAGCAGTATTCCCAAGGTGAAACATACCGATGCCGCGGGTAAAACGACCACGGTGGAAGTGATGGCGGGCAGCCTCGACGGACAAAAAGCGCCGTCGCCACCACCCGACAGTTGGGCTTCCGATCCGGCCAATGAAGTGGCGGTTTGGAACATCATGATGGAGCCGGGTGCGGTATTCACCCTGCCCAAATGCGGGCAAAGCATCAACCGGACTTTATATTTATATGAAGGAGAATCGCTGATGCTGGACCATCAGGAGTTGCCTTATTACCACGCTGCGGAATTAGTTCCTGACCGCGATGTGCGCATCGAGTGTAAGGGAAGTAAGGAGCTTGGCATTCTGATTTTACAGGGCCGTCCTATTGGCGAAACGGTCATCCAGTACGGGCCTTTTGTGATGAACAGCAAGGACGAAATCAGGCAGGCTTTTGAA
>JAGWYC010000175.1 GCA_018969565.1 Bacteroidota bacterium
CATCCATCCCTCAAGCCTGCTGATTTCAAGCCTGTATTTTAGGCTTCGATACCTCTATGCCTCCTTCAAAAGAACAGGTAACTTTGGAAACCTTTTTGAAGAAGTATTTCTGCATGTTCCGGATGCACGTGTTTTTCATTTTGCTGTGGACAGGCCTTGGCGCTGCAGCGCTTCAGGCGCAAGGGCAAAACGAGTTGCTGGCCCGGCAGTACTTCAGCAATGGCGAGTTTGACAAGGCTGCGGTATTGTATGAGCAACTGTCCAATGAGGATCCTTCCTCGCTGTATCTGTACGACCGCTACCTGCAATGTCTGATGGAACAAAACGCCTGGGATCAGGCCGGGAAATGGGTGAAGAAGCGCGCCCGCAAATACCCGATGCTCTGGCATTATAAGGTGGACGAGGGTTACCTCATGGAGAAGCAGGGTCAAAAGGAACAGGCCGCCTTGCTGTACGCTCGTTTGCATGAAGAGGCACGACGTATGCCCGGCAATCAGGAAGAGAAACTGGCGGCAGCCTTCTCTAGAAGAAACCTGTTTTCAGAAGCCATCCGCGCCTACGAACAGGCCCGCCTTAAATCGGGAGATCCAAGGGCGTTCGGGGCGCAGCTCGCTGACTTGTACACGCAGTCAGGTAACAGGGCGCAGGCTATTGAAGAAGATTTGACCCTGTTGGAATTTCAGGAATTAGACCTGCCCGAACTCAAAGGAGAACTCTCGGCATGGCTGGAAGAAAATGATTATCCTGTGCTGCGTGATGCCCTGATCAAACGCCTGCAGCGCAACCCGGACCATCCGGATTTATACGCATTGCTGCAATGGACCTATGTTCAGCTCCGCGACTGGAACGGCGCCCTCATTCAGGCCAAAGCCATGGACCGCCGGCAGCGGCAGGAAGGCTATATTGTATATCAACTCGCCCAGTTGATGACCGAAAACGGGCAGTTCAGCCAGGCGGCATCGGCCTTGGAGTATATCTTCAGAAACTATCCCAACAGCCAGTTTTATGACCTGGCCAAAACAGGTTGGCTGGAGAACCGAGCCAGGCAACTCGAACAGGACACCGGCACGCAAACGCTCGGCTGGGAAGCACTGGCTGCCGATTGCGAAACTGAACTGCGCCGTCAGGGCTATCAACCCTACAATGCACCTGTAACCCTGTTGTTAAGCAGGATTTACCTGGTGCACTTGCATCGGGAAAGCCGCGGCATAGAAGTGCTGGAGCAGGCCGTAGAAAGTCCGGCGTACCGAGGCACCGAAAAAGCAGCCATGAAACTGGAGCTTGCCGATGCTTATCTGGCCTCGGGTGATGTGTGGGAATCGGATTTGCTCTACGGGCAGGTGGACCGCGAATTTCCCGAGGAGGCCATCGGGCAGGAGGCGCGATTCCGACGTGCGCGCCTCAGCTATTTCCGCGGGGAATTTGAATGGGCCCAGACCCAGCTTGAAGTGCTGAAAGGCGCTACCACCCAGCTCATTTCCAACAACGCCATCAGGCTCTCGCTGCTCATCCAGGATAACATCGGCCTGGACAGCAACGAAACTGCCATGGGCCTGTATGCGCAGGCAGAACTGAAACTCATGCAGCACCGGACTTCCGAAGCAGAACTGCTGCTGGACAGCATCACGCGCTTGTTTCCTGTGCACAGCCTGCGCGACGATATCGTGTTCACCATGGCACAGATCAGAGAAGAGCAGGGGCGCTATGCCGAAGCAGCAGCCTTATATGAAAAGGTGGCCACGGTTTATTCCTACGATATTCTTGCCGACAATGCCTGGTATCAGCTGGGGATGCTGTACAAGGATAAGCTGCACAAGCCGGAACAGGCCAAGGCAGCCTTTGAAGCCATCATCGTGAAATTCCCGGGCAGCCTGTTCGTGGTGGAAGCCCGGAAATATTACAGAGCCCTGCGCGGTGATGCCCCTGCAGAGCCCTGAGTAAAGCGCCGTATGGTACATTTCAGATGCATCATACGTGCGAATCTCAAAAAATCTGCACTTTTGCAGCATGCAACTACAGCGGGGGGTGTGGATTGCACTGTTCTTGCTCAGTCTGGGCATGCACTGGCAACACCTTAGGAAAGACCTGATCAGCATCCATGTATGGAGGCAAACACAGACTCAGGCTACGGTAAGGGCTTTTTATGAAGAAGACATGCATATTCTTCATCCGCGGCGCGATGAACGAGGCGATGGGGATGGCTTGTTCCTGATGGAATTTCCGCTGATGCAATGGACCGTGGCCGCCATCTGGCACCTTACCGGTCCGCAACTCTGGGTCAGCAGGATGTTCATGTTTCTGTGTTATTGCCTGGCCGCACTGGCGCTGTCAAAACTGATCCGATTGCTGACCGGCTCGGAATGGGCCGCCCTGGCCGCAGGCTGGGGCCTCCTTTTTTCGCCGGCGTTTTATTACCACGGCATTAATCCCATGCCCGACAACCTGGCGCTGTGTCTTTCCCTGTGGGGGCTCGCCTGGTTTGTTCAGGCCATACAGGAACGAAGTCGCCCGCTGCTGCTTCTTGGTGGATGCGCTCTGGCGTTGGGCGTGGCCTGTAAGTTGCCGTTTATCGTGTGGTATGCCGCACCGGCTTGGTATTTCATGCAGCGCCTTTGGAATAAAGACCGCGTACCCAGTGCATGGGCCGAGGGAATCCTCTTCGTTCTGCCATTCCTGATTCCGGCAGCCTGGTATGCCTGGGTCATTCCCCAATGGCAAGCGGATGTCATCACCCAAGGCATCATCGGAAACTGGGAAAGTTTACAAAACACCTTCGGATACATAGGACATAATTTGGTTTCAACCCTGCCTGAATTGCTGATGGGCTGGGCCTTATTGCCGCTTTTTCTCGCAGGAATCTATTTCTTTTTCAGAAGGAAATACTATCGGCATCTGAAATTCCCGCTGCTGGCCGTTTGGTTCCTGGCTTTGGTGGCATTTTATATGTATGAAACCAATGCCATCCGAGACGACCACGACTACTATTTCTACCCATTCTATCCTTTTGTGTTTTTCCCGATCGCCCTGGCGGTGAAGGAGTTAGCCGGTATGTCCGGTATGTGGCGCAACGTGGTCATAAGCATGATCCTGCTGGCGCCGCTCAACACCCATTTGCGAATGCACCAGCGCTGGAACCCGGAAAACCCGGGTTTTAATGCCGATGTGCTGCGGCATAAACCGGCATTACAGAAGGCAGTACCGGCAGATGCGCTGGTGGTGGCCGGCAATGACGTTTCGCATTTTATCTGGCTGTACCACCTGGATAAAAAAGGTTGGTGCTTTGAAAAAGATGGACTGGCGGCAGACTCACTCCGTTCCTGGCGCACACGCGGCGCGGCCTATCTTTATTCAGACAGCCGGAAATTGGAACGCAGACCGGATATCGCGGTGCAGTTTGACCGGCTGGTGGATACCTTCGGAACTGTGCATCTGTACGCGCTGAAACCTTCTTCGGCGGCTCAGGTGCTTAGGTGATTTACTGATCGAACTGACCTGGTTAAATTTGATTTCCGCGGAATATTAACCAGGCGTTCGTTAGAAGCTCGAAGGTTTTAACGGGATAAAATCCTTCTGTTTACTTTTTGATGGCCGGTCGGTAAAGGCTGAAACTATAATTAAAAACAATATTATACAATGTCATATCTACTTTGTTGTAAATGTACTTTGGATTGTTGTACACCGCTCCTGCATTGCGCTTATGCACCAGCAGAAACTGAGCATCCAGGCCTTTCAGCCAACCTTTCAGAAAGGCATAGCGCAGGTCGCTGTTCACCTGAACATAAGAAGGCATGCCGTATTTATTCAGCCGAGTCTGGTGAACATTAGGAAGTCGGAAATAACCGGCGCTGAGATTGTACTTCAGGTTTTTACTCGGGGCCGTCCAGTTACTTTTAACTACCAAAGCGTGCACATCGCCGAGTCCTTCATTCCGTTCTCTGAGCATAAACGTGAAGAATGGATCTCGCCCCCATTCCCTCGGTATCAGGTAGCGACCGGCCGCAGTGATGCGCGTGTAGTTGATGCTGATATCCTTTCCGCCGGCAATCAGTGCAGCACTGCCGCCAAAACTCAGGGAGTGTTGATTCTTGCCGAAATAGCTCTTGGATAAATCCTGATTTCCACCTTGATGGATGGAATGCTGCACGATGGATTGCGCAGATATCTTTATACGGCATGTTCCACCGAACGAATGGACCTTGGAAATTTGTGCCAGCGCGGAATACGACACGTTGTCTATGAGCATTTGCCAAATCTGTATTTGCCATTTCCGGTATGCATCATAATTAAGGCCCAACAGGGCCAGTCCTTTGCTTTGGATATTTCCGGCATACCCTGAATGAGTACCATCGGGATTGTAACCCACCGGATAGAAACCTATAGAATGTGCCGTCTTGAACCAATGCAGAGCACCTCTGGGAGAAATAGCTTGGATGATGCCGCCGGAAATCCGCAGTTTCGACGCAGAATCGCTGTCAAGCCAAAGTCCGCTTACCGCTGTGGTGCGCATTCGTCCGTCCTGCATATTGATGAAGGGAGTGTTTATCCCTTGCCTAC
>JAGWYC010000176.1 GCA_018969565.1 Bacteroidota bacterium
CGCCAGGTTTCCAGCGTTAGTGAATCTCCGAGGAAGTCGAACTGCATAAACACGCCGTCCTTTAACCCTTTCTTGTAATATCCACTTTTGATCAATTGGCAGCGCAGGTTGTCGTAAACCCGATGCACGCTGTCTTGCAGGCCATTCTCGTAGTAGGCTTCTTCGGCCATACATCCGGTATTATGCCATTGATAAGCTGAACCTTCCCGTATGCCGCGGTTGTAGTGTATGATGCTTCTGAGCGAACTGTCTGCGTAATAATTATACATGGCACCATGCGGCTTGCCGCCAATCAGGGAACAAACCTGTTCCGGTGCTCCATTGTTGAACCAGGTTAAGATGCGCCCTGTGCGCACTCCCTTGTCATATACATGCAGATATTGCAGCCTGCCATTCTGATACCAGGACCAAAGGGTATCCTGCAAAACGTTGCGCACATAAGTGCCTTTCAGTTTGGGTTGCCCGTTGCGGTAATAATAAGTGAAACTTCCATATCGCAGATTTTCTTTGAACGTCATGCGCGCATGCACTCCGGCACCTTGATAATATTCGGTTTTCACCCCGTCCATCATTCCGTTTTTCCACCACACTTCTTCGCGCATGGTCTGGTCTTCGTAGGTGCTCACGGAAACACCGGTAAAAGGCTTCCCACGAAAAAAAGCAGTTTCATCTTTAATGGTCAGACCCTCAAATTTGATGCGGCTTTGTCCATACAGGCCAAGATTGCATAGGCCTGTAAGCAACATCAGGAGGAAGCGGGTTCGGTTCATCATTCGCTTTCAAAATTAAGCAGGCAGATTACCTTTGCCATCACTTAAAATTCCACGTTTTGCATCTGGAGTGGATAAGAGATACCTGCCTGTCGTGCCCCTGCGCTACGGAAGACCTCCCGTTCGATGATCAGGTTCTGGTTTTTCGTGTAGCAGGGAAAATATTCGGACTGATCAGCCTGGATGAGCCGGACCACATGAACCTGAAGGCAGACCCGGAACGTTCCGTGGAATGGCGTGCCACTTATCCTCAAATCCAACCGGGCTATCACATGAACAAAACGCATTGGAATACGGTTTATTTTGAAGGCCTGCCGGCAGCTTTTATTCAGGAAATGATAGAACATTCGTACCGCACGGTGATGAACAAGCTGCCATTGAAATTGCGCAATCAACTCATGAATACATGATGAAAACACCATTATACCTTTTGAGCGGTCTGCTGACTTTAGGGTTTGCAGCCTGTAAACCGCACAAGACTATTTCGAAAAAAACCATGGAACAACCAGTAGCTATTCCCGAAGCCTATAAGGCTTACCCCGACGGTCTTTATGCCGAATTCAACACAGCCAAAGGCACCATAATCTGCCGGCTTGAGTATCAGAAAGTACCGCTGACCGTGGCGAATTTTGTAGGCCTTGCAGAAGGTAAAATTAAAAATACTGCTCGCCCTCTGGGTAAACCGTATTACGATTCGCTCACATTTCACCGTTGCATTCCTGACTTTATGATTCAGGGCGGCGATCCTTCCGGTAACGGCTCCGGAGGCCCCGGCTATCGCTTTATTGACGAGTTCCATCCTGATCTCACCCATGATGGTCCCGGTGTGCTGAGTATGGCTAATGCAGGTCCCATGACCAATGGCAGCCAGTTCTTCATCACACACAAAGAAACGCCCTGGCTTAATTTCCGTCATTCCGTGTTTGGCAAGGTGGTTTCAGGTCAGGACGTGGTGAATGCAATCACTGACGGTACCATGATAAATCATGTGCGCATCATTCGCAAAGGTGCTGATGCCGCAGCTTATGACCCTACCAAACTGGATATTCAGAATTTCCAGAGAAGTGAAACCCGCTGATCATCAGCGGCCGTATTCGTCAACTTCGTTTCCTTCTCCATAATTGCCGGCTTCCGGTGGTCCGCAGTCTGATGAAATAGTCTGCGGGCCGCTCGGAGGATCAAGGGGCGGACAAGTGATACCCAGCGTTGGGTCGGCCATTACTTTCTGCATGAAGTAAGCGTAAATGGGCAATGCGGAACTGGCCCCCTGACCGGCAGCCATGGTACGAAAACGTATTGAAGGGTCGTCTCCGCCAACCCAGGTCGCACAAACCAAATCCGTGCTCACGCCCATGTACCATCCATCGGCATTGCCTTGCGTAGTTCCGGTTTTTCCACCCAGAGAACCCTGGAGACCAAAACGATAGCGCAGTCGTGCAGCAGTACCATGATTCACCACGCCTTCCAGCATGCGATATACCAGGTAGGCTTTTTCTTCACTGAGAATCTGATCATGTTTTTTCTCAGTAAACTCAGCCAGAACATTGCCGTTTTTGTCTTCGATACGTGTCAGGTACGTGGGTTCTATCCACAGGCCTCTGTTCACGAAGGTGGTAAATGCGCCCGCCATCTCAAAGGGCGATAAATCATGTGTACCCAGACAGATGGAAGGAACCGCCGGAATGCGTCCTTTCTCCACACCCATGCGCTCGGCCATTTTGATTACGGTTTCCGGTGCTTCCGGACCAAGGCTTTTCATGATTTGCGCCGTAATCAGGTTGTCAGAACGTGATAAACCCTGAGCCATGGTGAGTGTTCCGCCGGAACTTCCGTCAGAATTTCTGGGAGTCCAGGGTTTGCCATAGCCGTAGAAAGTGGTGTATTCGCGCGGGAAACTGGCGCAAGGACTGGTTTTGTTGATGTCAATGGCCGAGGCATAGACAAAAGGCTTAAAGGTAGAACCAATTTGCCGCGATGCCTTCTTGTTCACGTGGTCGTACTGGAAGAACTTGTGGTTGATGCCACCCACCCAGGCGCGCACTTCGGCGGTGGCAGGGTCAACGGCGATGAAACCACAATGCAGGATTCTTTTTGCGTAAGCCATGGAATCGTAAGGACTCATGGTGGTATCTAAATCACCGCGCCAACTGAACACCGTCATGCGCACCGGCTTTTTCAGCTCATTGAGAATGGCCGTTTCATCGCCGTCGAATTTCTTACTCAAGGCGGCATAGCGTTCTGTCCGTTTCAGTTCCTTCTCTATGTAACCCGGGATGACTTTGTAATTTTCAATGTAACGCCAGGGCTGGTCTTTACCCCATCCTTTGTTAAAGTTAGCCTGATTTTCCTTCATGTGTCGCAAGGCTGCTTCTTCAGCATAGCGTTGCATTTTACTGTTGATGGTAGTATAAATGCGCAATCCGCTTTTATAGAGGTCGTAACCATGTTCTTCGCACCAGGGTTCCAGATCCTTGGCCAGCACATCACGGAAATAAGCGGCCATGCCTTCTTCACCGGCAGGTTGATAATCCAGTTTTATGTTTTTGGTTTTTAAAGAGTCATAAGTTCCTTCCCTGAGAAAACCGGCTTTTACCATTTGCGACATCACCACATTCCTGCGTTTTTGTGAGCGCTCCGGATTTCGTTTTGGATTATAGGCGGAAGGGGCTTTAAGCATACCAATCAGCACGGCGGCTTCTTCGGTATTTAAATCAGAAGGTTCTTTGTTGAAGAATTCACCGGCCGCAGCTTTGATACCGTAAGAACGTCCGGAAAAGGGAACTGTGTTCAGGTACATGGCCATAATTTCCTCTTTGGTATAACGGCGTTCCAGTTGCACCGCAATCACCCATTCCTTGAATTTCTGAAGCACACGGGTAATCTTCATTTTGGGCTTGTCGGAAAACAGGTTCTTTGCCAATTGTTGGGAGATGGTGCTGGCGCCGCCTTCACTACCCATAAAAACAACAGCTCGGAGCAAACCTCTGAAGTCAATACCGGAATGCGAGAAAAAACGCACATCTTCGGTTGCCACAAGCGCTTCCCGCACGCTGGGTGCTATGTCTTTAAAGCTGATGTTGGTTCGGTTCTGGCGATAGTATTTCCCAAGCACCACACCATCTTCACTTAATACTTCACTGGCCAGTGCGCTGTTCGGGTTTTCCAGTTCCTTGATGTCCGGCAGGGTTCCGAACAGGCCAAAATTGACCATCACAAAGAACAAAATGGCAAACACCACACCTGTAATCAGAAAATTCCAGAAACGCGGGATCAGTAATCCTTGAGATTTTGCGTTCATAAATTGATTCAAATATAAGCCCCGAAATCAGAGCCTCATCTGAAAGAGCGTTCAAACAGTTTGCGATACGCTGTTGTTTGTCCGTTTTTCAACAGAAGTAAGTAGTTACTTTGGCTAATCAGGCAGCAGAAATAATCACCATCACTACCCGCATTTTGCTTCCACTCACTTTGTTCCCTGGTTTGCAGCAGGTAGGTGCGCAGCGCTTCTTTATTAGCAAATCCGGTAATGTTGAGCAGGTAGCGATCGCCGGAAATAGTTGGTTTCCCTATTTCCAGTTTCTTGAGCGGATGATTTCGGTTGTTGTAATCAGCCAGTGCC
The DNA here is from genome assembly GCA_018969565.1 of Bacteroidota bacterium. GTDB lineage: Bacteria > Bacteroidota > Bacteroidia > NS11-12g > UBA955 > REEB481. The sequence goes on from JAGWYC010000176.1 coordinate 4,390, forward strand.
GCCCGCACTTTATTGGCATCAACCCCGCGCTGGAACATCAGCAAGAAGAACATTTCATCATTGCCGTTCCAGGTGAATGCGGAACTTTCAGACTCTGCCGGGGCGTTGTCGTTGCCTCCACTTTTCTTTTCCCAGGCAAGAACAACCTGAGCA
>JAGWYC010000177.1 GCA_018969565.1 Bacteroidota bacterium
CCGGCATTGGGTAGTTTACTGCTTGGCACTTCTTACAATATCATCCGTTTTGATGTGCCGGATATGCACCAAAAACTGAAACAGATTTGCCGGAAACAGTCCTTTGACCTGATACAATTGGAAGGTCTGTTTGTGACCCCTTACATTGACACTTTGCGCGGCGTATGTGCCACACCCCTGTTGCTGCGACAGCATAATGTTGAGTTCCGTATCTGGGAGAAACTGGCCGCACACATGCGCAACCCGATTAAAAAATGGTACCTGAATATACTGGCACAACGACTGAAGCAATATGAATTAAGCTGTCTGCCGAAGGTGGATTATGTGGCGGCCATCACTGAGGATGACGCTGCGGATATGAAACACCTTTGCCCGAAGGCAAGGATTCTCGTATCGCCGGCGGGTATTGACATTCCAGCCGAACAATCCCCGGGTGACCCTTTTGCAGTGTATCATCTGGGCAGCATGGAATGGATGCCTAATCAGGAAGGCGTACGCTGGCTACTCGAAAAAGTATGGCCTTTGGTGAAAGAACACGAACCCCGGGCAACACTGCATCTGGCAGGCAAAGGAATGGAAGCTGACTTCTACCAACCCCTGCCTGATGGCGTTTACAATGATGGAACCGTAAATGATGCTGCAAAATGGTATGCCGGTTTTGGCATATCCGTGGTACCATTGATGGCCGCCGGCGGGATACGAATGAAAACGCTGGAAGCTCTTGCTGCGGGTAAAAATGTGGTCAGCACGAGTACCGGCGCCGCCGGACTTCCGCTGAAAAATGATAAACATCTGCTGATTGCCGACGATGCGAACGCCTTTGCCCGGGCCATCTTGCAATTCATGCATGATGATACCCTTAGGGCAAACTTGCGCAAACATGGCCGGGCACTGGCCTCAGGGTACGATCGAAAACTGCTGGCAGCACAACTGCTTCAGCAATGCTCACAATAATTTCCGAATAAACGTGAATCTTCTTTTCCAATATCTGAAACCACACCGAAGCCTCTTGGCAGGGGCGCTGTTGCTGGCCACTGTTAGTCAAGTTTTTTCCATGCTGGACCCTTGGGTAGGTCGCAATATCCTGGACAAATACCTGATTCCTAAAAATTCGCACAGTGCTGAGGAATTTCTCTGGGGAATGATTGGCTGGCTCAGTATAGGTGTGGGCGTGGCTATGGTTAGCCGCATTGCCAAGAATCTTCAGGATTACCTGGTCAATGTGGTGATTCAGAAAGCGGGTGCTCGCATCTTTATGGAAGGCATCAAGCATACGCTGGACTTACCTTATGAAGACTACGAAGACCGCCGCAGCGGTGAAACGTTGAACATTCTTCAGAAGGTGCGCAGCGACAGTGAAAAACTGATTAGTCTGGCCATAAATCTTTTGTACAGCAGTGCTGTGGGCGTGTTGTTCGTGTTCTTTGCCTCATTGTCGGTACACTGGCTCATTGCTCCCGCTTTCCTCTTTGCCATGTTGGTTGTAGGTGTAAGTAGTTCCATGCTGAGCAAGAGAATCAAACTCATACAGGGGAAAATCATGCGTGAAACATCAGCATTGGCGGGAACAACCACCGAAAGTCTGCGGAATATTGAACTCGTTAAGAGCCTTGGATTGATTGCTCAGGAAATAAGACGTATCAGTACCAATACCCTGAAAATACTGGGGTTGGAACTGGAAAAGGTAAAAAAAGTGCGCACGCTGGGCTTTATTCAAGGCACTACCGTAAACTTTATGCGCAACTGTCTGCTTCTGTTCCTGAGCTGGATGGTATTTACAGATCGCATCAGCGCAGGTATGTACCTGCAGTTTCTGTTTTACACATTCTTTATTTTCAATCCATTACAGGAACTGGGTACGTTTATCCAGGCCTGGCGGGAAGCACAGGTTTCCCTGAACAGGTTTGCGGACCTCATGGAGGCCCCTTCAGAACCCAAACCGGAAAATCCGGAGCGCATTGGCGCCATTCAACAAATCCGCTTTGAACAGGTTACCTATCGGCACAGGCATGCTTCAAGGCCAGCCTTACAGGACATCAATCTGGAAATCAAACAGGGAGAAACCATCGCTTTTGTAGGACCTTCCGGAAGCGGCAAGAGCACACTGGTAAAACTGCTCATTGGTTTGTACAAGCCGGTTGCAGGAAATCTCTATCTCAACGAAATTGAGGCTTCAAAAACCGACCGCATGGAGTTACGCTCCCAATTAGGATTGGTGGCTCAGGAAGCCCAATTATTCAGCGGAACCATACGCGACAACTTACTCTTCGTACAACCACAGGCGGAAGATTCCGCACTCATGCATGCCCTGCACCTTGCCGCGGCAGACGGGCTGCTGGCGCGCGCGGAAAAGGGACTTGACGCCACCATTGGCGAAGGGGGCATGAAGGTGTCCGGTGGCGAAAAACAACGTATTTCCATAGCCAGGGCCCTGCTCAGACACCCTTCCCTGATGATATTTGACGAGGCGACTTCTGCGCTGGATTCCCTGACAGAAAGAGAAATTACCGGAACTGTAAAAGCCCTGTCTATGAAAAGAGACCGCATCAACATCCTGATTGCTCATCGGTTGAGTACCATCATGCACGCGGACCGCATTTATGTTCTGGAACAGGGCCGCATCATTGAAACAGGCACGCACGACGAACTGTGCGATTTACGAGGGCTGTACTACGCCATGTGGCGACAGCAGATTGGAGAAGGGAATACCGAAGAATCAGGCCCTCAGGCTTGATTCAATCTCCAGAATGATGGCATCACAGGCAGCATGATTTTCCTGCAGAATCTCTTTGGCTTCAGCAACCAGATTATCTGCCAGCACACGGTCTTTCAGCTCCTTCGCATTAATCAACACATTCAGCCAGGCACCTCGAACAGCGGTTTTAATACACAGTGCCCCCACAGCCGCATCCGACTTTGAGTTGGGATTCCCTTCTGTGGCCATAGTCCTGATTAAAGGAATACAGGAAAAAGCTGTTTTCATAACTTCCAGAGGAATTCTGGTCGCATAAGTATTGGCCTGTTCTATTGCTGAAGCCCGATGAGCCTTTTCCTCTTCAGTATCCTTAGGGAGTTTGAAGGCATTCATTACCGCTTCAAAGGAGCGTGTATCTTCATCCACCAAAAACAGCAAGTGTTTTTTCAGCATTTGACCCTGTTCTGCCCAATCACTGAAACCGATTGCGCGGTCTTCCCAACCCTTTTTTGTAGCAGAAAGATTGGCAACCATGATTCCAAGTGAAGCACCCAAAGCACCGGCCAGCGCGCTAACGCTGCCTCCTCCGGGTGCAGGTGCATCGCTCGCTGTTTCATCACAAAATGCCGAAACGCTCATGCGTACCAGTCTTTCAGAGGAAGCGTCTTTTAACAGATACTCAATGATGCGCTTTTCAGGCTCAAAAGGACTAAGTTCGTCCAGACCCATAGAGCGAACAGCCGTATGTATCAGTTCAGCATCAGACACACCTGAGCTAAGTCCTTGTTTTTGCAGGAAATACCGGCCGGCGTCCAACATGGGTTCCAACGGTACCAGTCCGACCAATTCGCTGCCGGTAACACGTAAACCTCTGCTTAGAGCCGAATTACAAGTTTCTTCAAAAGCAACATGCAGAGGAGTGACCTTGTAATTGGTCAAGTTCATGCTGATCTGCGCCATTCCGTATTCTTCGATATACCAACCAATGGCTTTAACCGCTTTTAACTTACCCGGTATGCGTACAGGCTCACCGGATTCATCCTTGACCACTGGACCATGATATGGGTTCCCTTCACGCTTCACCCGACCGGCTTCCCGCACATCAAAGGCCACCCTGTTAGCCAGACGAGTGCTCTTGGTATTCAGATTTACATTATAGGCAATCAGAAAATCTCGAGCGCCAATAACTGTGGCTCCGGCGGATTCATGAATTTGCGCAGGTCCAAAATCAGGTTTCCATTCTGGAAGTTTTATTTTTTCCGCAAAACCTTCAAATTCACCTGCACGAATGACGGACAAATTGCTTCGCTCTTTATTCGGCTGGGCATATTCATACAAGTAAACCGGTATGGAAAGCTCTTCCCCTACCCTTTTCGCCAGACGTGTAGCGTATTCCGCAGCTTCTTCCATGCTCACCCCGGAAATAGGAATAAAGGGGCAAACGTCAGTGGCGCCCATACGGGGATGTTCGCCTTTGTGGCGGCGCATGTCAATCAACTCAGCGGCTTTTTGAATTCCGGCAAAGGCAGCATCCACCACATCCTCCGGTGCTCCTACAAACGTAACTACGGTTCTGTTGGTGGCTTTTCCGGGATCTACATTCAGCACTTTCACCGCACCCTGTGCTGCAATAGCCTGAACGATGGCTTCAATAACACGGCTGTCTTGACCTTCGCTGAAATTTGGGACACATTCAATAAGGCGTTTCTGCATGGGGCAAAGGTAAAAAACAAAGCCCCGACGTTTATCGTCGGGGCTTTGATACTTTCTTTAATTCAGCGCATTAATACTCCCACAAATCGTGTTCAAAAACGAACAAATCGTTTTTGATGCGATC
>JAGWYC010000178.1 GCA_018969565.1 Bacteroidota bacterium
ATTACGTCCGGTGCATTTCCCCAAAGCTTCGTTAATTCCGGTGCATTTCGATACACCTCCGCTTTGCGGAGGTTACTCAATGACCGGTCACTGAGTCGTTGACCGCGAGCAAGGCCTCGCGGTAGGCGGAACGCAGTGGAGCCGTATCAGCTTGCCCCCCCCTGTCGCTCGCTACGGTTACCGCGAGGCCTTGTTCCCGGTTATAAACTCGATGAGCGTAAGAGTTCCGACATGCCGCAAAATATAGGCACTTCCTGCTGAACCGCCCGCGCCGGAAGCCTTGAGTTCTTAATGAAGTTTCATCCGTTGCGCTTATTTTTGTTCAGCGCATGAGTCCGTTTTTGGCTTCCCTTTCGCCTTTCCTGTGGTGGGATCTGGATGCATCTGCACTGGATGAACAGGCACATGCAGCTCAGATTATCGAGCGGATTGCCATGCGTGGAACCCTGAATGACTTCACCAAGATGATGCGGCATTATCCCAAATCGCTGATCATAGAAAAACTCACACAGGCCCGCTATCTGGATCCCCTGACACTGAATTACTGCGCCATCATTTTCGAGCAACCAAAATCAGCCTTTCGATGTTATATCGAACAACCGTCGAAGCCCGGACTTTTCAGTTATTGACTTCACTTTCGGAGCTCACTTCCATGCAGGATTTTGCGCTGGCCGGAGGCACCGCATTGGCGTTATTGACGGGACACCGGATTTCCATAGATTTGGATTTTTTCACCAATACCACACCCGATACCGATTTTATCCTGGAGCAACTTGAATCATGGAGCGAAAAAGAAGTACTGTTGCATCGGAAGAACAGCACCCTTTTACTTCAAATCCGGGGTGTTAAGGTGGATATCATCAGGCATGCTTATCCTGTATTGGACCCCATCATCAGCGAGGCACCCATACGTTTGTATGGGCTTCGTGATATTGCGGCCATGAAGTTGAATGCGCTGGCATCTCGCGGAGCGAAAAAGGATTTTATTGACTTATTCTTTCTGATGAAACAATTCAGCCTTGAAGAACTATTACAGGCATTCTGCAGCAAATACCAACAACACGAAATCCAGTTTATCCTGAAAAGCTTGCTCTATTTTGACGACGCTGATAAAGAAGTTGACCCCGTTATGATTACACCCGTACCATGGCCTTCCGTGAAAGCGGAAATAAGCCGGCAGGTGTTGCTTTACCTGAAAAGCACCCTTTGAAGGCCCTTACCCGTTCCGGCGAAGTCGTCTGGATATCAGCGGTTGTTATCCCGCCATTCGTACACCCACTGGGCCTGAATCATCTCCAGATAACCCTCGTTGCATTCCTCGCGCTTGCCCGCAAATCCGGGGATTTCCAGCACCCATTCTATGAGTTCGGTAAAGCGGATGCGGTAAATCTTTGATTCGCTGAAGTCGTCGCCGAAGCGTTCGTACAACTTCATGGCAATATCCTCAAAGTCAGTCCAGTGTATAGGAGGTTCGTGCATGTGCTTCTGTATTAATGTCCGATGATGCCGCTCTGGTCGGGAATGGTAACCACCAGGTCACCTTCTTCGCTCAGCTTACACTGGCAGGCCAGCCGGCTGTTGTAGCGGGGATTGCGGGCACGATCCACGTAGTCTTCCTCGCGCTCGCTCATTTCCGGCAACAGGTCTTCGCCTTGCTCTATATATACGTGGCAGGTGCTGCATCCGCATACACCGCCGCAGTTGTGGTTCAGCGGAACCTCGTTGTCCAGCGCCACATCCAGGATGCTCTCGCCGGGGAAAATCTCCACGGTCAGCGAGGGCTTGTCTTTTTCTTCAAACTGAAAGGTAAGGGAACCCATAATTAAGCTGCAAAAGTAACACCGGCGGGTGCGCAAAGTTTTATCTGTTTAACTCCGTGTTTCGGCTTCAAAAACATAATTTTGCGGCCTCAACAAACCCTACTATGGATTTTCAACTTACCGAAGAACATCTGGCCGTGCAGCAGGCAGCCCGCGACTTTGCGCAAACCGAACTGCTTCCCGGCGTCATAGAGCGCGACGAGCACCAGAAATTCCCCGCAGAACAAATCAAGAAGCTGGGCGAACTGGGATTCATGGGCATGATGGTGGACCCCAAGTACGGCGGAAGCGGTATGGATACCATCAGCTATGTGCTGGCCATGGAAGAAATTTCCAAAGTAGATGCTTCCTGCAGCGTGGTAATGAGCGTGAACAACAGCCTCGTTTGCTGGGGCCTGGAAACCTTCGGCACCGAAGAACAGAAGCAGAAATACCTGGTTCCCCTGGCTAAAGGCGAAATCATCGGTGCCTTCCTGCTCAGCGAACCTGAAGCCGGCAGCGATGCCACCAGTCAGCGCACCACCGCCGAAGATAAAGGCGACCACTACCTGCTGAACGGCACCAAGAACTGGATCACCAACGGCAACTCCGCCAGCGTATATCTGGTGATGGCACAAACCGATCCCGCTAAAAAACACAAGGGCATCAATGCGCTGATTGTGGAAAAGAACAGCCCCGGCGTTACGGTAGGCAAGAAAGAAGATAAGCTGGGCATCCGCGGCAGCGATACCCACAGCATCATGTTCCAGGACGTTAAGGTGCCCAAGGAAAACCGCATCGGCGATGATGGCTTCGGCTTCACCTTCGCCATGAAAACCCTGGCCGGCGGCCGCATCGGCATCGCTGCTCAGGCCCTCGGCATCGCCAGCGGCGCCTATGAACTGGCCCTGAAATATTCAAAAGAGCGCAAAGCCTTCGGTACCGAAATCATGAACCACCAGGCCATTGCCTTCAAACTGGCCGATATGGCTACCGAAATTGAAGCATCCCGCCTGCTCTGCCTCAAGGCTGCCTGGCTGAAAGACCAGCACCTGGACTACGCCCGCGCCAGCTCCATGGCCAAGCTGTTCGCCAGCGAAACCGCCATGAAGACTACTGTGGAAGCCGTTCAGGTACACGGAGGCTACGGCTTTGTGAAGGAATACCACGTAGAACGACTGATGCGCGATGCGAAAATCACCCAGATCTACGAAGGCACCAGCGAGGTGCAGCGCGTGGTCATCAGCCGCGACATCCTCAGAGACTGATTCTTTTTGAAGAAAATCATAGAAAAGGCTTCCCCGGGGAAGCCTTTTTTTATGCCCTTCCCGCAAGTGATACTGATTTCTATCAACTCCTGCGGTGCAGCTAATCAGTTCAGGTAGAGGACCATGAGCAGGAACTTTGCAGCGCTAACCTTTTTATGATATTTTATTATGAAACACACAAAACTGATTCTTGCTGCGGCAAGCCTCCTCTATCTGGGATGGCAGCCCCTGCAGGCCCAGAAAGTCTTCACGGACTGGAACGGCTATGTTGATTCCAAGAATACCGGCACCACCGGCACGGTACTCTTAAGCGATGGTTCGGAAGAACTGGCCGCGCAAACCTATCACTATTCCGGGCCGGGCCGGGTAAACCGCGTAAGGATATACGGCAACTATCAGGGCCTCACCGGCGTGCGGCTGCGGGTTTCCGTGTACCAGACCGACAGCAAGGGGCGTCCTACCTCCAGCCTGGCCAACAGCAATGTGCAGTGGTGGGGGGCGATAGACAATCCCGTTGGCTATGTGGAAGCCATTTTCCCCGGCGGGGTGTCCGTGAGCGGCAACTTCGCCATCGGTGTGGCCCTGCGCGCACCCCAGTTTCCCTACCTGGGCAGCAGCTTCCAGGTGAAGTACACGGGGAATGGCGACGGCAGAGGGCGCGATCTGGCTTCCATTGCCGGTACCTCCACCTCCGGCAACTGGTCCAGCCTGAAAGACGATTTCGGCAAAGATGGCGACCTGTACCTGGTGCCACAGATGGCCCATGAAAACAAGGCCGCCTTCAGCGTGGGCAATAACTGCATCGCCACCGGCAGCACCGTGAATTTCAGCAATGCTTCCACCTTCACCCGCGACAGCATGTTCAACCGCATCGGGCTGGCTGCCTATACCGGAGGCGCGAAACATTACGCCTGGGATTTCGGCGACATGGGCACTTCCAACCAGGCCAGCCCCAGCCATGCCTACAGCAGTGCCGGAGTGTATCAGGTGCGGCTCATCACCACCATCGTGGGCTGGAACGGCAGCCTGACGGATACAGCCAGGATGCAGATTTCCGTGGGCCTCAGCGCCGGCGCAGCCAACATCAGCAACGCCACCTGCAACGGACAAAACAACGGCAGCTTCTCGGCCACCGGCAGCGGGGGTGCCACGCCCTATCAATATGCCATCGGCAGCGGCGCCTGGCAGAGCGGAGCCACCTTCAGCGGCCTGGCAGCCGGATCCTACACCGTGAAGGTGAAAGACAACCTGGGATGCATCGCATCGAACACCGTAAACATCGGCCAGCCGGCCGCCATTGAGTTCACTTCCACCAACCACTCCGACGCCACCTGCGGGAATGCCGACGGCTCTATCCTGGTGAGCGCCACCGGCGGAAGCGGCTCCATCCAATATCAGTTGGGCAGCGGCAGCTT
>JAGWYC010000179.1 GCA_018969565.1 Bacteroidota bacterium
CCCCCGCTACCATCATAGTTCACAAACTTGTATTGGTAGGTGCTGTTTGATTTCAGGGTAACCTGAAGTTTGTAAATGGTTCCTGAACCACCGTTGCCGGCCTGTGCAGCCGCATCGCCGGGCGTCCAGTTGTTGGCCATACCGGCATCCTGCTGGTAATCACCTGCAACACGAAGACCCTGAGATGCCACGGTTTCGTTTTTCATGTCCACCTGAAAGGTGACTTTCACTGTCTGGGCGAAGGCCGAAGCGGCAAACATCATTCCCAGTGCACTCATGTAAATTTTCTTCATGATGATATTTCTTGGTTTCAGGGGTCGAATATAAAGAATAAGTGTCAAAAGTACACTTACTCACAAAGAGCCAATATTAATTCCTGATGAATCCTACTTCATCAGGAATTAAACAGATGTGAATTATCGTCTTACTTCTTTTTGCCCTGCTGCTTTTTGGCCTGCAATTCGCGCTGCTGCTTCATCATGTCTTCCATACGCTTCTGGAAACCGGTTTTCGCCGATGCCGGTTTTTTTCTGTTGGCTTCCATTTGCGCATGCAGCTTCTTTTCGTCCACCATGGTTTTGAACAGCCACTGCTGACCCATTCCCACCATATTACTTACGAAATAGTAGTAGTTCAAACCTGCGGCATAACTGTTCAGCACACCCATGAAAATCACCGGCATCACATAGCCCAGCCATTTCATTTGTCCGGTAACGCCGGTAAGCTGATTGTTGATGTAGGTTGTAGCCAGCGTGGACAAGGTCATAAGCAAGGTAAACAAGCTGATATGATTGCCATAGCCCGGAAGATGAAACCCGCCGGGGAAGTTGTAAATACTGTCAAACTGGGAAAGGTCATGCGCCCACAAGAACGCCTTTTGCCTCAACTCAAAACTCGAAGGGAAGAACTGGAAGAGGGCAATCAACACAGGCATTTGCAGAAGCAGCGGAATGCAACCGCTCATGGGACTTACGCCGGCTTTACGGTAAAGCGCCAGACTTTCCACCTGGCTCTTTTGCAGATCGCCGTTGTATTTCTCCTTAATGGCATCCAATTCAGGTTTCAACAGACGCATTTTGGCCGTTGATTTATAGCTTTTGAATACCAGTGGAAGGAGTAAAATTCTGATGATGAAAGTCAGCAACAGGATGATTACCCCATAGTTTCCAATATAATCATCCAGGAAGTTAAATACCGGAATTACAATGTAGCGATTTACCCAGCGGAAAATGCCCCAGCCCAACGGAATGATGCGGTGCAGTTCAAGATCGGGCAAACCTACATCCACTTTATTCAGGGTTTGAAAGTGGTTCGGACCGAAGAAGAAATGCATAGAGAAATTCTTCTGTGCAGCCAGGTCGTAGGGCAGATATAATTCTGCACGCATGGTTTTTACCAACTGCTGGTTCGTGCCCTTCACTTCACGAGTGGACAAGCGTGCATCCTTGTCGAAGTTATCATGTGCAATCAGGGTGCTGTTGAAGAATTGTTGTTTGAAAGAAACCCATTGCAGGCGTGCCTTCAACTCTTTTTCTTCATAGCTCATTTCGCTGATGTATTCCGGATTCTCCTCCGGCATACGGTAATAAATGGTGCTGGTTTCGCGCTCGCGTTTTACATCGCGCTCCTGTTTAGGCAGGGTGCTTTCCCAAACCAGTTTCAGATCAGGGCGGTTTTTCAGCACCACCATGTTCATGCTGTCCAGTTGCAGCGAATAATCTACCAGATAATCGCCCTTGGACAACTTATACTGCTGCACGATACTGCTTCCTTGACCATCGCTCAAACGGAAGCTGATAGCATCTTTACTTTGCGAAAGCACCTGCCAGTAGCACTGGTCAGTGCGCATGCTGCCATTGTTGGTAAAGAATTCATAATAGAAGCTGCTGTGTTCCTGGTCAAACAGCACCAATTCCGAACTATCGCTGCGTTGGAATTCCTTCAGGCGAACGGAGCCAATCCTTCCTCCTTTATTGCTGAGGGTTACCGCCAGTTTATCGTTTTCAATGGTGAAGCGCTCTTCTTTTCCTTCAAGCGCAGTGGCAAAACCACCCAGTTCTCTACGCAGGGAAACAGTATCGGGAGCGGCAGGGGCAGCGGCGGCGGTATTTTTAAGCGTATCTGCCTTCATGGCTGCCTGCGCCTTTGCCTTAGCAGATTCCACCCGTTCAATCGAATCCCGGCGGCGTTGCTGTGTTGCCAGTTCGGCTTCGCTGGGACGGGTAAACCAGTAATAACCGATGAGAATTAAGAAAATGAGGCCGAAGCCTACCAGTGAATTGCGGTCCATGACTCAACTGCAAAGCTAAAGGCGAAGCTTTAAGCGCACAAACGCTTCAAAAAGCAGATGTTCATGGGATAATCACCACCCTGAAAAACCAATACAGGATTATCTCCTGTAACGGGAGCGGCGATAGGCTGAGCTGCGATAACGGCTGTAAGTCTTCTTTCGGTAAGTGGGTGGAGGAGCGGGCATTTCGAATAGCTCCTTGTTTACCACCATGAATTCATCATACAGTTCCCCACTGTCCAGGTTCAGAATTTTCTGTGGGTCAAAAGGTAAACCCATGAATCGGGTTTCAAAGTGCAAATGAGAACCTGTTGAATGACCGGTATTTCCGCCTAAACCAATGATATGTCCGGCGTAAATCATCTCACCCGGGCGCACCAAACGTTTGGACAGATGACCGTAGAGCGTTTCCAGTCCGTTGTGGTGGCGCACGACAACAACATTTCCGAATCCGCTGTGGTAACCGCTCACACGCACAATGCCGTCGAACATGTTCCGCACGGTATCCCCTGTTTCCAGGTCGAAATCAATGCCTTTGTGCTGCTTGCCCCAGCGGTAACCATATTTAGAGGTCAGAGACATACCGGTTAGCGGCAAAGCAAAACCACAATCCATGTGCAGAATATGCACATCAAGGCTGTCAGGCAGGGCATCCAGATCCAGTTTGTATGGGTTGATGCTGAGCGTATCCCAGTAGGCGTACATATCCCAGAATGGAAATCCGGGATGCGGATATACAGGCGGGTCAGGATTTAACTGAAACAGCAGGCGATTGGCATCTCCGGGCAGCAACACATTACCGGCGGCCATGAGTGCGGGCTGCGCCAGAAACAGCAATGCCAGCACCGAAAGAATTCTATAAATGGGCGAGGGCTTCAAGTGCTTTTTTCCGGTCTTCATGCAATTGCTCTTTTAAAGCGTCCAGACTGTCAAATTTCTTTTCTTCCCTTAAGAAGGCATGAAATTCAAACGAGGCCGCAATTTCGTACAAATTGCCTGAAAAGTCAAAAAGATGGGCTTCAATACTGAAGCCTTTTCCGGGAACAGCCGGGTTCAGGCCGATATTGGCCATTGCCTTGTAGCGTTCGCCTTGCACCAAAACGGTGACCGCATAAACGCCATGTGCCGGAATCAGTTTATATGGTTCGTCGGGTTGAAGGTTGGCTGTGGGATATCCGATTTGCCGGCCCAGCTTCATGCCATGTACAATATGCCCTCCAACGTTATACGGCCTGCCCAGCAGGCGGTTGGCCTCTTCAATATGACGTTCTGCCAGCGCTTTGCGTATTTTGGTACTGCTCACAGCCACCTCATTCACTAACTGCGCCGGAATTTCTTCGACATGAAAACCCAGTTGCCGCGCAAAGCCTTCCAACGCGTGGAAATCTCCTTCCCTGCCGAGCCCAAACCTGTGGTCATGGCCTACCACCATGGTATGCACCCCAATAGCATCGTGCAGTATGCTCCGGGCAAAAGCTTCAGGACTGAGCTGGCTGAAATGCTCGGTAAAGGGCAATACAATCAGATTGTCCATACCAGCCTCTTCCAGCAGTGAAATTTTCTCGGGCAGGGTACTGAGCAACTTCAGGCTTTCATCATGCGGATAAAGCACCAAACGAGGATGCGGAAAAAAGGTAAGAACTACACTTTCCCCGTCGTGTTGGGCAGCCAGAGCCCTGACGCGGTCCAGAATGATGCGGTGGCCGGTATGAACTCCGTCAAATGTTCCCTGCGTGAGCATAGGATTGCGGAATTGCGGCAAGTCGCTTAAGGATTGGTAAACGCGCATTCGGGGCTGCGAATTTCGCGATTGACGTGGTCTTTTCACATAAGGGATAGACGAATCCCTAATTCCGCGCGGCATGTTGTGTATTTTTGCCCTGTGCGCGGACTGTTAACCATTATCGCTTTCCTTGTTTGCCACTACAGTGTTGCTCAATTGGGCGGCTCCGGAACCTATGCCTTCCTGAGCACCCCTCCTTCTGCACGCGTGCTTGCGATGGGTGGTATGGTAAATGCCGTGATTGATCGCGACCCCGCACTGATCCATCAGAATCCGGCCCTGTTCAATGCTCAGATGGATCGCAGAGTGGTACTCAACTACATTGATTACGTGGGGAATATCAAAGCG
>JAGWYC010000180.1 GCA_018969565.1 Bacteroidota bacterium
CTGCCGATGATTCCGGCATCAATACCGAAACTGTTCGCGATGCTGATCACCTGATTGGCATAAGCTTCGGGCAGGTATATTTCCATGCGATGGCCCATGTTGAACACCCGGAACATTTCGCGCCAGGGTGTCCCGCTTTCCTCTTGTATCAGTTGGAACAGCGGCGGGATGGGCAGCAGTTGGTCTTTCACTACCCTTCCCTCTTTCAGGAAGTGCAGGATTTTGGTCTGACCGCCGCCGCTGCAATGGATGATGCCTCCGATGACGGGTGCCAGTTCGCGCATTATTTCCCGCATCACAGGGGCATAGGTTCTGGTGGGCGACAGCACCAGTTTTCCAGCATCCAGCGGGGTTCCTGCTATGGGATCTGTGAGCAGTTTTGTGCCGCTGTAAACTACCTGTTCCGGGGTGAGCGGGTCATAACTTTCCGGGAAGCGTTCGCGGTAGATGCTGCTGAACACGTCGTGGCGGGCGCTGGAGAGGCCATTGCTGCCCATGCCGCCGTTGTATTCCTGCTCGTAGCTTGCTTTGCCGTAGCTGGCCAGGCCTACGATGCACAATCCGGGCTTAATGCCTTCGGTGCTGATGATTTGTTTGCGCGGCACGCGGGCCACCAGGGTGCTGTCCACCACCACCGTGCGCACCACATCGCCCAGATCAGCCGTTTCTCCGCCCGTGGTGTGTATGCCGATGCCCAGGTCGCGCATATTCGCGCAAAACTGTTCGGTGCCTTCGATGATGGCGCTGACTACTTCGCCCGGAATCAGGTGCTTGTTGCGCCCGATGGTGCTGCTCAGCAGCATGCCATCGTAAATGCCCACGCAGAGCAGGTCGTCGGTATTCATCACGATGGCGTCCTGGGCGATGCCGTGCCATACTGACAAGTCACCGGTTTCTCGCCAGTACATATAGGCAAGGGAACTTTTTGTCCCGGCGCCATCGGCATGCACCACCGCGCAGTACTCGGAATCATTTGCCAGGAAATCAGGAACGACCTTACAGAAAGCAGCCGGGTACAAGCCTTTGTCCAACGTGGCAATGGCTTTATGTACATCTTCTTTTTGGGAAGAAACGCCCCTTAACGCATATTTATCCTGATCCACACCTCAAAGGTACAAGCCGGGCATAAAAAAAGGAGGCCGAAGCCTCCTTTACTATGCGTTTGTAAACGTTTATTCTGTGGGTTTGCTTTCCACCGGCTTCTTCACCTTCTTGGGAATCAGCACCAGGGTGCCGTCTTTCTCGTAAGATTCGGCTTTGAAGTCTTTGAAGGCGCTCTTGCCCAGGGTGGGGAATTCCACTTTGTCAGAGATGGTGATTTTCACCAGCTCCATGGTGTAACCGCCAATTTCCACCTTCTTCAGTTCAAACACCTTGCTGGGCAGCTTGGTTCCGTCTTTCAACTGAACTTTATCGCCTTCCAGGAAGTCTGCCTTGGTGATGATTTTCTGCTCATACCAAGCTTTCACCACATCTTCAGGAACAGCAGTGGTGCGGCCTACCAGGTCAAAGTTCCACTTCACGGGCTCTTTGTCGTTCACCATGCCGTTGATGTATTTACGGTTGCCTTCGGTAGCCACTTTCACGCGGGTGGCATTGCTTTCGTCAATCACAGGACCGGCGGGAGCCTGGGGCTTCACGGTATCTTTATTTTCGGTGCCCTTATTTGCATTATTCAGGTCACCTGAGGGTGCCACTTTTACATTGGGGTCAAATTCTGTGCTGGTGAACTTGATGGTGGTGCGGCGGTTCTGCTGATGCTGGTATTCATCGCAGGGCACATATTTAACACCATTTACCACCTTGATTTCAGAGGGTTTGTATTCTTCATAGCGGGAAACGAAGCTGCCGTTGATTTCTTCCACAATCAGCTTCCTGGTGGAATCAATACCCAACTTGGCATCGCGGCCGCGGTAGCGGGTCATGCCGGTAACAGCAGTGCCTTCGCACTTACAGTCGTTCATGAGTTCGGTTTCACCGTAACCCTTGAACACCATACGTCGGGCATCCACACCCTTTTTCACCAGGTAGGCCACGGCGCTGTCGGCACGGCGGTTGGAAAGATTAACGTTGTATTCTTCTGTGGCACGACAGTCTGTGTGAGAACCCAGTTCGATGGTGAGCTTGGGATATTTCTTCATCACGTTGTCGGCAAACTCATCCAGGATGCGCTGTGCGTCGGGACGGATGATGGCTTTATCTAAATCGTAATAGATAGGCAGAACGATGATGGTGGTAAGTGGGTTGCGCAGACAGAAATCCTGCTTCAGGTCGGCGCTGCGCTTCAGGCCACGGGTGGTCTTCTGCACGGGTCTGCCGGATTCGAAATAGTATTTCTCAGGGTAGATAGCCTGCACTTCATAAGAAGTCTGCACCTTCAGGTCCACCTTATAATAGCCCATCTCGTCGGTTTTGATGCGCATCTTGCTGGTGTCGCGGTCGTTGATGATGACAACGGTAGCGCCTTTCAGGGGAAGTTTAGTATCGCAGTCGGTAACAATGCCGCTCAGCGTGAACACCAGCGGTTCTACGGTGAATTCATAGATATTATCATCGCTCTTCTTGCCGCCTTCGCTGCGGTTGGAGCTGAAAAATCCGTGGGTGGATTTCTTCTCATCGAAAGTGATACCAAAGTCGTCACCGCCGCTGTTAATGGGTTCTTTCAGGTTTTCTACTTCTTCCCAAACCACTACACTTTCGGTGGGCTTGGCGCGGAAGATGTCAAGGCCGCCCATACCGGGAAGCCCGTTGGAGCTGAAGAACAGTTCATTTTCATGCTTGTTCCAGTATGGGTACATCTCATTCGACTCGGTATTAATCTGTGAGCCGAGGTTGGTAGGCACGCTCCAGGTCTTGCCGCGCTTGGTATAATCGCTCACCCAGATGTCATAACCGCCAAAACCGCCGGGACGATCGCTGGTGAAGTACATTTTATTACCATCTTCGGTAAGGCCCGGGTGACCATAGTTAAAGCTGTCAGCGCAGAAGGGCATGAGCACAGGTTCACCCCAGCCATCGCCTACTTTTTGTGTGGAATAAATTTTACACTGACGTTCCTTACCGCTGGCGCCATTGCACTGGGTAAAGTACATAGTCTGGAAGTTGGTGTTGAAGTTTACCACACCATCGTTATACTTCGTATTGGCGCCATTGATCAGCATAGGCTTGCCCCATTTGGCTTTGTCCTTTTTGCCCTTCAGTTCCAGCATCCAGATATCGGTGTACCAGTCGCCTGTCCAGCCGTACATGCGCTTAGACACACCTCCTTCGCGGTCAGATGTGATGTACAACACGTTGTCGTTTTTGGAGGCAATCATCGGAGCATAGTCGCTCTGACGGGTATTGGCAATTTTAAATTCAGAAACCTTGTAGCGGGAAGAATCGGGAGTCCAGCGCAGTGCCAGTTCGCAGCCGAGTTTCTTGCGCAGCGCCATGGAATCGCCGGGAACTTCCTGCAGGTATTTATCGAACATATCCATGGCCTCGCGGTATTTCTCCTGTTTTTGCAGGATGATGCCGCTCATCAGCAAGGCACGGGTATTTTTAGGTTCTTTGCGCAGGGCTCTTTCGTACCATTTGCGGGCCATTTCAAACTGGTTCGCCATACGGTAGCTTTCTGCGGCGAGCATGGTAGCCTCCTGTTTGGATTCTTTTCCTGTTTTTTTGGCAGAAGCTACGGCCACAAACTGGTCGGCGGCCTGCCTGTACATCTTGCGCTGATAAGATTCTTTGGCCACTTTCATGCTGGCACCGCATGCAAAGGATTGGGTCAGCAGGGCGGTAAGAGCCAGGCCGGCAAGGGCCAGGGTAACCATTCCGGCGGAGGCACGGTTTTTTCGGATCACTTTCATCTTGTCGCTTCCGGATTGCGTCTGATTCATGTAGAAGACGCTAAATAACCTATTTTAAGACAAACCACAAAAAAACAGCCTGTAAAACTTTGCGTTCACAGGCTGAATGAAATTCGTTAAAGTGCTCTTATTGAACGGTGAGCCGTCGTATGGCAGACTGATTTCCGTATAGAACGCGCACCAGATATACCCCGTGCGGCAGACCGTTTAAATCCATCGGAAGGGTTGTTTCTCCTCCTGTTGTGTTCACCTGCATGGCCGGTTTTATTTTCTGCCCCAGCACATTGAATAATTCCACCGAGGCCAAACCTGCGGGAACCACAAAATGCACTTCTACATATCGGCTCGCCGGATTTGGTTGCAGGCGCAACTGGAAATCTGCAAGCTGTTGCGGTGCCTGAGCCTTTGCGGCTTGTATGCCTGAAATCATTACGAGCATCAGTACCATGCGTTTCATGTGTAATTCCTCCTGATGAGATTTGTTTCAAAGCCTATGCCAAAAAAACAGCCCCGCAGTGGTGCAGGGCTGTTGGCATTG
>JAGWYC010000181.1 GCA_018969565.1 Bacteroidota bacterium
ACCTGAAAAAGCACCATTTCATTTTCGCCCTCCAAGTTACCCAGGCCGCAGCCATCTACCAGAATCTTATTGATTTCGAAGCACTTGGAAATAGGATTCAGCGCTCCCGGATTGCATTTCTGGGCGTGGACATTTAACACAAGCGCTGCTGAGGACAGCGCCGTGAACAAGCGTTTCATCGGGGTGCAAGTTACTTCAGGCGCAGATTTCTTTCAGGGTATTATATGCACATAAAAAAACAGGCGACCCGAAGGCCGCCTGAACGAGTTTCATAAATAACCCTTAGGATCAGAGGTTGCCCCTCAGCTCCTGCTCGCGCTCAATGCTTTCGAACAGCGCTTTGAAGTTGCCCTTGCCGAAACTCCTGGCACCTCTGCGCTGGATGATTTCGTAAAACAGCGTAGGACGGTCTTCCACGGGTTTGGTGAAGATTTGCAGCAGATAGCCATCTTCGTCGCGGTCAATCAGGATGTTCAGCTTCTTAAGCTCCTCCAGGTTTTCATCGATTGTGCCAACCCGGGCGGTAACTTCATCGTAATAGGTTTCCGGAACGTACAGGAATTCCACCCCGCGGCGGCGCAGTTCTCCGACTGTTTCGATGATGTTTTCCACTTCAATGGCGATGTGCTGTACACCTGCTCCGTGGTAGAAGTCCAGGTATTCTTCAATCTGGCTCTTTTTCTTTCCTTCAGCGGGTTCGTTGATGGGGAACTTAATAAATCCGTTGCCGTTGCTCACCACCTTGCTCATCAGCGCACTGTACTCGGTGCTAATGTCCTGATCGTCGAAGGTAATGAGCAACTGGAAGCCCATCACCTTTTCATAGAACTCCACCCATTCATTCATGCGGCCCAGTTCCACATTGCCCACGCAGTGGTCCACATGTTTCAGGCCTACCGGGGTTGTTTTAATATTGTTTTTTACGGCCTTATAGCCCGGTAGGAAGGCACCGTGGTAGTTTTTGCGTTCTACAAAGCGGTGCACGGTATCGCCGTAGGTACGGATGGCGCTGATCACCACGGTACCGTGTTCATCGCTCATCTCGGTAGGCTCCTGAACGCCGATGGCCCCGCGCTTCGTGGTTTCCTCATAGCTTTTGCGGGCGTCATCCACCCAGATGCTCAGGAACTTCACCCCGTCGCCATGTTGCAATACATGACGGCTGATTTCATGGTCGGGATGCAGGGCGGTACTCAGCACCAGACGCACTTTACCTTGCTGCAGCACATAGCTGGCGCGGTCACGCACACCTGTTTCAGGACCTGAATAGGCCACCAGTTCATAGCCCCAAACGAGCTGGTAATAGTAGGCGCTCTGCTTGGCATTGCCTACATAGAATTCAATATGATCGGTACCGTTCAGCGGCAGAAAATCCACTGCGGTTGCGGGTTGCAATACTTCTGTTTCCATTTTTATGCGACAAATTTACGATGCGCGGCTTTACTTAACCACCTGGAACATGCCTGATATTATTCCACCGTTGCTTATTCCCTGAAGGATGTAGTTCCCGGCAGGCAGTGTGGCTGTATGTACTATGAAGCGGCGGCCTGAAATGTTCTCGACAGTGATGCTCATTTTCCTTCCGTTCATGTCGGTGACAAGCAGCGCGGAAAGTTCAGTTTCACTCTCGAGTTCAAACTGCTTTCCGTTTACAGGACTGGGGTACAATTTCCAGGGAGCAGCCTGCAAGGCAGACACAGAGGCCGGCCACCACTGCGATTCATTGCTCAGTCCGCTGATACAGCCGCCTTTCCAGACCTTCACGGAGTAGTTTCCACCTCCCACAGCCTTTATTTTCTGACTGATGCCTGCAATGCGGTTTCCGTTCAGGTACCACCAGAAACTGTCGGCAGCGGTTTTACTGAACAGGGTATCGCCTTTGCGGTCGGCCACGGCGGCAGCGGGAACCGGATTAATGGTAAGTGTAACTGTATCGGAATTAACAGGTACGGTGCTGGCGCAGCGCACGTTGGAAATCAGGGTCATATATACCTTTTCACCATTGGACGGGCTGTTGCGCACATAGGAAGGTCCGCTGTTTCCGGAAATAAAGTCATTCAGGTACCACATCCTCGTGGGTGCTGTGCCCTCATTAACGGCGGAATAGGTATAAACCGCCTGTTCGCCGGGGCATATCGGGTTTTTCACCAGGGAAACCTTCACGGACGGAATGATGGTATCGCGCACGGTAATCAGGTTTGTGGATGTTTTAGTGCCGAAACCGTTGCCATTGGAGGCTTCCAGGGTTACTGAGTAGGTGCCGGATTTCAGGAAACGCACCACCGGGTTTTTTGTGGTAGAATCGGTTCCGGAAACAAACACCACGGTATTGGGTGAAAAACGCCATTTCCAGCCGGTAGGCTTGTTGTCGCTGGAATCATACAGGCTCAGGGTTCCATTCAGGCAAACATCGGTACTGCTTACGCCAAACTTTGCTCTGGGCGGAAAGGAATTGAAGCCGTCACTGGTGTAAACGCCCCGGCCGTACGTGGCAGCCACCACCTGCAGGTCAGAACTGCGCACTTTCAGCATATTCACCCGCACATTGGGCATGCCATTGTTCATGGCTTTCCAGACCGGTGTGGCAACTGTAATATCCTGAGTACCCCAGACACCCAGTTCGGTGGCTAAAATTACTTCCTTGCGGTTGGCTGGGTTAAACAGAGCCCAGCGGATGGGAAAATCAGGCAGGCTGCTGTTGTCCTTATTTGCCCAGTTGTATCCCCCATCGGTGCTGTACAATACAGAGAAGCTGTTTCCATAGTTCGAGTAGGTCATCAACAGCGTATCATCGCTGCCCCCCACATCAACACAGGAAATGGTTCTGCCGGTAATGCCGGTGGGGCTCAACAAGGTAAAGGTCGGGGTGGTTGCCAGGGCATTGGTCATTTTATAGAAGCGACCAGTTTCGGTTCCGAGGAACACAGTACCACTGGTTCCACCATGGGGTGAAACTTTGATGTGAGAAATTTTACCCGGCGTGCCGGTGGCGTAATTCAACTGAACAACTGTTGGTGAGGATGGTAGCCCCTTTACCCGGTAAATGCTGCCTTCTGTCTTTGCCGAATAGAACACATTCTGGTTGTCGTCATAATCACAAGGATTGATAAAACTTCCGGTATTGGGATCATCAAGAAACTTACTGTTGGTATTCCAACTGTTGGTCGTGATGTAATATTGGTTGTACACATACGAGGAAATTTGTGTAGCCACCGCTGTCTGGTCTATAAAGCAGTAGGCGCCATCGCCGCCGGTAATGCCAACGGCATCACTGATTCCGGCTGAGGAAGTTTGCATGGTACCATTATCCTGTGCCCCACCCATCAGGATGTTGCTTGCTTTAGCAGGCGACTGGGCTGCGCTGTAAAGCTGGACAGTCATGTAATCTTTGGTGCGTTCTTCAATTACATCGGCAGTAGCGGCCGAGGAAAGTTTTGGCGTGTAAAAAACGCCCCCGTCACAACCAAATACCAGGGTATCAGACCGCTTCGGCTTGAATACGATGGCGTGCTGGTCGGCATGCACATAAGAACAACTCAGGGTGTTCAGGTTGGCGTTATTGCTCCATTTCGAAATATGAGACCAGGAAGTTCCGCCATTGGTGCTGATAAAAAGGTCAATACCTCCGCAAACCACCCTGGTTCGGTTGTTTGGATCTACCGCAATAACAAAATCGTACCAGGCCTGGCCGCGGGTGAAATCTGTATCAGGAATGCCGTTATCCACATCCACCGGCTCGGTGCAGGCTGTCCAGGAAGCGCCCACATTGATGGTTCTTATAATTTCCTGACACACTGAGTTATTTTCCACCATGGCATAGGCATAGGCGGAATCAGACGGGGCGCAAGCAATGGCCACACGACCCAGCTTGGTAGCCGCAGAGGTATAGACCACATTCCAGGTGGTCCCGTTCGTTGAAGTCAGCACGCGTCCGCCACCGGCTTCTGTGGTGCCCCCGTAAGGCGACTTCTTGGTACCTGCCCATAAGCGGTTGTCCTTTGCTATTTCCAAATCAGCAACCGTAAATTTATAGCTGGTTGAAGGCACTGTTGGCGATACATTGGTCCAGCTTGTACCGCCATTGGTTGATCTTTGGATGCCGGCATTGACTTCCCCGTGCCAGGCGGCCATGTAATAAATTCCATCCACAGCGGCATACACCACGCTGCTGCCGCTTTCGTTGCGCACCACAATATCATTCACATAGTAGAATGTGGCTGTGGCGGAGAGCTGAGTCCAGGTTTTACCGGCATCGGTAGATTTCCATATACCGGCACCCCTGCTGCTTCCTACCTGCCAGCCTTCACCGGTACCCACATACATCACTTTACTGTTATTGGGGTCGAAGGCAATACAGGTTATGGCAATATTGTCCCAAAAATCGCC
>JAGWYC010000182.1 GCA_018969565.1 Bacteroidota bacterium
CAGACTTATTTCTCGGCCTTCCCGGGCTATTACTTCACCGGCGACGGCGCCAAACGCGACGCAGAAGGCATGTACCGCATCATTGGCCGGGTGGATGATGTGATTAATGTGAGCGGACACCGGCTGGGCACGGCCGAAATAGAAAACGCCATCAACCAGCATCCTTCCGTGGCCGAGAGCGCGGTGGTGGGCTTTCCACATCCCATTAAAGGACAGGGAATCTACGCTTATGTAATTACCCGAGGTGCGGCTGATAATGAAGAAGATATAAAAGCCGGAATTATAGAATGCATCAACAGCGCCATAGGCAAGATCGCCAAACCCGACAAGATTCAGTTGGTGAGCGGATTGCCAAAAACACGCAGCGGAAAAATTATGCGGCGAATTTTAAGGAAAATTGCCGAGGGCGAAACTGAAAATCTTGGTGACACCAGTACCCTGCTGGACCCGGCTGTGGTGGATGCGCTGATAGCGGGGCGATTGTGAGCGCTGACTAAACTCATTTTTTAAATTCATTTTTTTTGCTAACCTTGTATAAAACAGAGGTTAGTCAGGGAAGAATTTCCGATGAAACCTTCGTTGAAAGAATATTGCCATGAAAAAAATCCTTACCCCGATTCTTCCGCTCCTGTTTTCATTTGCCGCCCGGGCACAGGCGCCGGAATACATCAACTATCAGGTCGCGTTGCGCAATGGCAGCGGTCAGGCACTGGCCAACCAGGCTGTTACGCTGAGGCTGGGAATTTACCAGGGGCCTTCCAGCACCATCAAGGTTTATGAAGAAACCCATACCCTGACCACCAACGCGCAGGGCATCATCAGTTGTCAGATAGGGAAAGGCACACCTACCATCATGGCCAGCCTTTCCGGAATCAACTGGGGCGCTGATGTGTACAACCTTAAAGCAGAAGTGAACAGCGGAGGCGGTTTTCTGGATCTGGGCACCCAACAGATGGTCAGCGTACCTTATGCCCTCTATGCAAAAAGGGCGGACCGTGCGCGAGTAAGCAATCGTGCTGATTCCAGCTTCAACTTCTACGGAACCATCCAGCCTGCACAAATCGGCTCAGCCATGGCCTCGAATGGTCAGTTGCTGCGTTGGAATGGCAGCAACTGGGCTCCATCCAGTGAAACGAGTTATAAACCCGGAACAGGAATTACCTTCGGCATGGACAACAGCATCAATTCCACATGGACGGCCAGCGGCAATGATATGTACGCCAACAAATCCGGGAATGTGGGCATTGGCGTGAGCACACCGGCATACAAACTGGACATCAACGGTACCGTGCTGGTGCGCAATGGAAGTTACGCCTTTGCTGACCAGCAGATGGGCATTGGCGGCGGCTGGGAATGGCGCAGCCGTCAGGGAATGGCCTCTCTGTACGGAAACAAACAGGTAAAGTCGAACCTTTATGCAGACACTCTGAACAAAATTGTTATCGGAGATTATATTGATGTATTTGGAACTTACAGCGGTACCCCTATGAGGCTGAAAGTGGTGGATACCACTCCTTCCAACCCATTCGGATCGGCAATATTCGGGGGAAGCTATCTCAGTTCTCCCAGAAATGTAAATACTATAAGCATTCCCGCCGTGCGCAGCGGCGTGATGGGATACTCCGTAAACCTTGATCCTAACTGGGGATATACCAATGGGGTGGCCGGCCTGTTGGGCATTGGCGATGGGACTTTCACCAATAATGCAACCTCAAAGTACACCTACGGGGTTTACGCGGTGGCCCGTGCAACGGTGAACAGAGCCTATGGCGGATACTTTACAGCCAGCAATAGCAGCAGCTCCTCAGATGTCATGGGTATTTTCACCCGTGGCCAGAATGGGAGCACCGGCAAAGGATACAGCCTTTATGTGGAAACCACCAGCGGCGGCACCGGTAGTTACACCGCATATGTAAATGGTACCATGTATGTAAACGGCACCTTAGCCAAAGCAGGGGGCACCTTTAAAATAGACCATCCCCAGGATCCGGAAAACAAATACCTTATCCATTCTTTCGTAGAAAGCCCGGATATGATGAATGTGTACAACGGCAATATAATCACCGGTACCGACGGCAAAGCCGTGGTACAACTTCCGGCTTATTTTGAAACCCTGAACCGCGAGTTCCGTTACCAACTGACTACCATAGGGCAACCCGCTCAGGTATGGGTGCTGGAAGAAATCAGCGAGAACCGTTTCGTCATTCAATCAGACAAGCCGAATGTAAAGGTGAGCTGGCAGGTAACCGGCGTACGTCAGGACCCTTGGGCTAAAGCGAACCCCATACAGGTTGAACAAGCCAAAGGACAAAATGAAGCAGGTAAATACCTCCACCCCGAACTTTATGGAAAACCTGCAGAACAGGGAATTCACTACGTAAAACCGGATTCAGATAACATCATCATCCAGAAACCATGAAAACTACCATCATACGCAGCAGCCTGCTCCTGCTGCTCGGCACGAGCCTTGGCCACCTCCGGGCACAAACCCTGAGCCGTTCCGTCATCGCCTCCGGCGGCAACAGCTTCAGCAGCAGCAGCCTGCAGGCAGACTGGACCATCGGCGAAACCGTCATCGGCAGCTTCAACGGCAGCAGCCTCTTGGTGAACCAGGGCTTCCAACAGGGACCGGATGCCGCAGCCAGCAGTGTAAAGAGCCCGGCAAAGGGCCACATGCACCTGTACCCCAACCCAAGCAACGGCATCCTGAACCTGAGCTATACCGGCACCCCGGCAGGTGTGCTGCGCTTCAGCCTGTGGAGTACCGACGGCAAACAGCTAAACCCCACATGGGTACAACAGACAAGCGGCCTATGGACCTGCGACATCAGCGCACTGGCCCCGGGCAGCTACTTTGTGCAGGTGTTTGAAGCAGGAACCGTGCAGGTGCTACCCTTGATTAAGCGCTGATAGCCGTTTGTAATCACAATAGGTGAAACACACCCTTGAAGAGTTTCACCTGGGTGCAGATGCTTTTGCCCCTTATCAGGTATATGTACACGCCTTTTGGTGCGGGTTTACCCTTGATGGTGCCATCCCAGAAATGCTTCTTGTCGCTGCTGGAAAACACCAGTTCGCCCCAGCGGTTGTATAACTCGCAGCGGTATTCTTCCAGTTCTTCCAGCCCGGTGATGACAAACTCCTCGTTAAGGCGGTCGCCGTTGGGCGTAAATGCGTTGGGAATCAGCAGCGTATAGCCGGGGATTTCCTCACGCACCCTGAAACTCCAACTGCTGTCGTAACATTTATTGCGGAAATTTACCCGATAGCTGCCCGGGGTATCTACTTCCAGTATGCGGCCACGTGCACCGGTATTCCAGGACACCGCAGTAGCCGGGGGTGGATTTACCGTCACAAAAGTGCTGTTCCGGTCTTTGCAGATGACATACATCTCATCCACCGGCCGGGAAGGTTCCGGAATCACCTTTACCTCAAAAGTGTCTTCCATGGACATACAACCATAGTCTAAGCGACGGCGATAAATACCCGCCTCGCCAACCCTGATCGTATCGCCGGTGCCCAGATAGCGGTTATTTTGGTACCAGGAAGTACTGCGTTGACCATAGCTACTGTCGCTGCGCAGCAGGAATTGCCGGCCGTAACACAACACCGTATCCGGCAGCGGCGGCGGTGTGCGTATGGCTTGCACCCGGAAGTTGCTGTGCGCGCTGTCCAGCAGGTTGCAGCTCCAGCGGTAATAGAGCGTGGTGCGGTAGGTGCCGGTATCGGCAGGTGTAAAGCGGAAGGAATCCGCGTTGGACACATATACCACCTTACCCGAAGGGTCACTTACCTTCCACTCCATCCGAATAAAATCGCGGTAGTAGTCTGCCTTCACCGCATGCGGTACCCCGGCGCAGGCCGTTTGCCCCTGCACCACCTGAACACCGGGGTTGTAGTAGACGCCTTGGGGTATAAGGTAATAATCAGGCAGCTTCAACTCATGCACTCCTCCTCCACTCCAAAATGAATCAACCGGGATTCCAATGCTTGCATTACGGTCGATCTTTTCCCAAGGTACATAAAAATCATCCCAAGTGTACCCGCAAGCTACTCCCTCCCGATCCGAATAATGGATTAAATCCGGATACTTCTTGTTCATGAAACTTACCAGAATCTGACCACTGGGCAGCAACCCAAAGAATCTCAGTAAGGAATCATAAACCTTGAACGGATAACCCACAATGGCACGGGTTTGTTTGCGGATGGTGTCTTTATGCAATACCGTAACATCCGTCTGATATAATGTATCGCCCTGTATATAATACAGTTTACGGCCGTTGAGGGAGTAACTGAACCGCCCGGCAGCCACATTCCTGAATGTCATCAGCGGTTCCGGCTGGATGCGCATGTTTTCCCGATCAAA
>JAGWYC010000183.1 GCA_018969565.1 Bacteroidota bacterium
TACCTATGACCGGGCGAAGCTGGTTAAAATGGACGGAACCCCCGGTGCTGAAAACGGGGCCTATGTGAGCTATACCAATAGCGGCATACCAACGTATAAAAACGATGGATGCACCGCCCTGATGCCTGCCATGATTCTGGATGCCGGCACGGGAGGCAGCTTTTGCGGAGCCACCTCTGTGAAACTCAACGCCCTGAGTGCCTTCGGGAAATGCTTTTCCTGGCGCGGTGGTAACGGAACCTTTTCCGACAGCACCAACCCCGGTGCTACCTATTATCCTGCACCCGGTGAAACAGGTCTGGTTATTCTTACCGCCGTGCTGCGGAACAGCTGTCGCAGCATCACCGATACCATCAGGCTGAATTTTGGCAGCGCCCAGGTGCCGGATATCCGGGCTGCAAAGCGCTACCTGTGTTCGCCCGATACCATCGGCTTCTCCCTGAACAATTCCGCAAATAATGCCGTGCAATGGTCTGTGAATGGCAAAGGCGTCCTGAATCCCCAGACCAATACCGGCGCCACATATACCACTCATCCTGCCGATTCCGGATGGTATGTGCTGAAGGCTTCCTGGAAGGCAGGGGCCTGCAATGCCACAGATACCTTCAATTTCTTTGTCGCACCAAAGCCCGTGCTGAATTTCGTACCGCCGCCCACAGATTTCTGCCTGCCCAATCCCGACTTTCCGCTGGTGGGAACCGGAACATGGACCATCAACGACACCCCGGGAACAAGCATCCGTTTTCGCTACGCCGGTACCTACAAACTGCGCCTGGAGCGATGCAATGCTCCGGGTTGCTGCAGCAGGGCTGACTTCAACATAAAAGCCCACCCGCAGCCTCAGGCTGTAATCATTCCAGCAAAGGGAAGCTTTAAGACTGGAGCCCTTGTGGCCTTCAGCAGCCCGGCCAAAGCCCGGATTTATGACTGGAGCTTCCAGGACGGAACCCCGTCCACCTCTTATGCTGCGGCGGACAATGTGCGCTTTCTGACCAAAGGAACAAAAAAGATTTGCCTCACCGTGCGCGATACCTTTGGCTGCACAGACAGCACCTGCGTGGAAATTTCCATAGAAGACAATCCCCTCGATACCGGCGATGTGAACATCTTCGTGCCCAATGTATTTACCCCCAACAGCGATTCTATCAACGATTATTTCTATCCGGAATTGAAAGGCATCAGCAGCCTTCAAATGATGATTTACAACCGCTGGGGGCAAAAGGTATATGAAACCAATTCCAAAGAAGGGAAGTGGAATGGTAAACTGCCCAACGGCGCACTTTGTCCGGAAGGTGTTTATTACGGACTGATCCGCGCATCCGACTATAAAAACAAGCAGTACGAGATCAGCGTTACCGTTACGCTGCTGCGCTGATTCCGGGGTTTTCCCCAAAATGTGTTCATCCTGATTTCTTCTATTGTCGTTTAGTGAAGAACATTGCACATGCTTCAATTGCGCCCAATTACAGAAATAGCGTATGCTCTGAGAATTCCCGAATCTGCCCTGGAGCCGTATGGCCACCATAAAGCGAAGATAGATACATCGAAGCTGAACGATAAAACACTGTCCGGTAAGCTGGTATTGGTTACAGCCATCACACCCAATAAAGCCGGAATAGGTAAAACGGTAAACACCATCGGCTTGTCTATGGCGCTCAACAGGCTGGGAAAAAAAGCCATAGCCGTGCTGCGTGAACCCTCCCTCGGCCCCTGCTTCGGAATGAAAGGCGGAGCTGCCGGCGGTGGTGCTTCCCAGGTGGAACCGGCGGTGGATATCAACCTGCACTTCAACGGCGATTTTCACGCCATTACTTCCGCGCACAACATGCTGGCGGCCTTGCTGGATAACCACCTGTACCAAAACAGGCATATTGGTCGCTGGAAGGAAGTGTACTGGAAGCGGGTGCTGGATGTAAACGACCGTTCCCTGCGCCACATGCTGAGCGGACTGGGCGGAACGGCCCATGGGGTTCCTGCCGAAACCGGCTTCGATATCACCCCGGCTTCGGAAATCATGGCCCTGCTGTGCCTGGCCGACGGGGCGGAAGACCTGCTGCACCGTATCAACCGCATCATCCTGGGCAAAGACCAAAACGGGAACATGGTTTCCGTAGGGGAGCTTGGCTTTGGTCCCGCCATTGCCATCCTGCTCAAAGACGCCATCAAGCCCAACCTGGCACAGACTTCCGAAGGAACGCCGGCCATCATCCACGGCGGCCCCTTTGCGAATATAGCACATGGCTGCAACTCGTTACAGGCCACCAGGCTGGCGCTTCAGTTAGGCGAAATCGCGGTCACTGAAGCCGGCTTTGGCTCCGACCTGGGCGGCGAGAAATTCTTCGATATCAAATGCCGCATCGGAGGTCTGAAACCTGCTGCTGCCGTGCTGGTTTGCTCCCTGCAGGCGCTGAAGCTGCACGGCGGTGCTACAGAAATCACCATGAAGGAGATCAACGCAATGGCGCTGGAACAAGGCATGCTGAACCTGGAACGACACCTGGCCAACCTCAGCGCCTTTGGTGTTCCGGTGGTGGTGGCCATCAACCGCTTCCCCTGGGATACTGAACCTGAGTTGCAGTGGGTGCAGGAATGGTGTGCCGCTCGCAAGGTGCAGGTGGCGGTTACCGAGTGCTTCGCCCGCGGCGGAGCCGGCAGCGAATCCCTTGGCCAACTAGTGCTGGAAACAATGGCGAGGACGGAAATTACCGCTCCCAATTGGGTGTATCAACCGGAAGATTCCCTGGAACAGAAGGTCAGCAGCATTGTGCGGCGCGTTTATGGAGGTGCAGGTGCCGCCTTCTCTGAAGCAGCAAAGAAAAAAATCAAAGAACTGGAACAGGCGGGATACGGCCATCTGCCGGTGTGCATCGCCAAAACACAATATTCATTCTCTGCGGACCCTAAAGTAGGCACTGCCGCCGCCGGTTTTACCCTGCCTGTGCGCGAAGTGGTGCTGAATGCCGGTGCCGGCTTCGTGGTGTGCATCGCCGGTGACATCATGCGCATGCCCGGCTTGCCCAAGGTGCCTCAGGCGCTGAATATGCGTCTGGACGAAGACGGAACGGTACACGGAGTGGGTTAAAGCGCACACTTGCCTATTTTTGCGGGGTGAAACACTTGTTCGCTCCCGGCGATAAGAAGAGCCTTCGGTTTACCGTGGGTGAGCAGGATTTGGCGGCCTTCGAAACCGGCGTGGTACACGAGTTTTACGGAACCTTCGCCTTGGGCAGGGATGTGGAATGGACCTGCAGGCAGTTTGTGCTGGACATGAAAGAAGCGGATGAAGAGGGAATCGGTACCTTCCTGAACATCAAACACCATAGTCCGGCATTGCTGGGAGAAGAAGTCAGTATAGAAGCGGAAGTAATTCTTGCCGAAGCGCACACGCTCGATTGTGCTTTTACGGTGAAAGTAGGCGAGCGGCTGGTGGCTTCCGGTACTCAGGGGCAGAAGATTTTAAAGAAGGAAAAACTGGAACGGGTGGTGGCCTCCATCAAGGCCTGATATGACAAAGCGGAAAAAAGTAGAAATCCTGAACCGCAAGGCCGGTTTTAACTTTCATGTCGAATATCGGTATGAAGCAGGCATTATGCTGCAAGGGACAGAAGTGAAGAGCATCCGCGCAGGAAACGTAAACATCAGCGATGCCTACTGCTTCATGGAAGGTAATGAACTGTTCATCAAGAACATGCACGTGAGCGAGTTTAAAAATGCCGGTTACACCACCCACGATCCGCTGCGCGACCGCAAGCTGCTGCTGCAAAAGCAGGAACTGAAGAAAATACACAGCCGCATCCGCGAGAAAGGAATGACCGTGTTTCCCTTACGCATTTTCGAAAACGAACGCGGCTTGCTGAAGCTGGAAATCGGTCTTGGAAAAGGGAAGAAGCAGTTCGACAAGCGCGACGATATCAAGGAGCGCGACATCAAACGCGAACTCGACCGGAATCTTTAAGCGCGGTTTGTGCTTTTGCCTCAGGATGGTGAATTTTGGGGCATGTTCCACAGAATCCTGCTTACTACGGTGCTTGGCCTGTTCGCCATGCCCGCTTTTTCCCAGAAAGCTGCGGCCACCGCAACGCCTGCGGCCGCAAAGGATACCGTCAACCCGGCATGGTATTCATCTTTGAAATTCCGCATGATAGGCCCGGCCGTAAATTCCGGTCGCATCATTGACCTGGCCGTAAATCCGCAGAATCATTCCGAATACTATGTAGCCGCAGCCTGTGGCGGAGTTTGGAAAACCAACAACCGCAGCATCACCTTCCAGCCCATTTTTGACCAGCAGCGTGTGTATTCCATTGGCTGCCTCACCCTCGATCCGGGCAATGCCAATACCCTTTGGGTG
>JAGWYC010000184.1 GCA_018969565.1 Bacteroidota bacterium
TGTTCATCACAAAGGCCTTCCGTGCGGCTTTTCCGTAGGATTCATTGTTATACCAGAAGCCGATGAGCAGGTAGCTGCAAAGACCTACACCTTCCCAGCCGAAGAACATCACTACGAAGTTACTTCCGAGCACGAGCAGGAGCATGCTGAAAATGAAGAGGTTCAGATATGCGAAGAATTTGTAAAAACCTTCATCATGGTGCATATAGGCTATGGAGTACAGGTGAATCAGGAAACCCACACCGGTGACAACCAGCAACATGATACCGCTGAGTCTGTCAGCCTGAAAACTCAGGTCAACCTGAAAATTACCGACATTCAGCCATTGGAACATCTTAAAAAGAACAGGTGTGCTTTTGGAGGCAATATTCTGGAAAAGGAATAATGAACAAATGAAGGAGATCAGCACCGAAGCTGAACCAATCCATCCTGCCAGTCCATGCAGTTTTTTACCAAAAAGCCCGTTCAGCACAAAGCCGGCCAGCGGAGCCAAAAGTATGAGTATGAATAATGTACCTTGGTTCATGGCTTAATTTTTTAATTTGTCGAGGAAACTGATATCTGTGGAACGGGTATTCCGGTAAACCATAACCAGTATAGCCAAGCCTACGGATGCTTCCGCTGCGGCAACTACCATGATGAAGAACACGAAAATCTGTCCTGTTGCATCGCCCATGTAAGTGCTGAGACTTACAAAGAGCAGGTTAACTGCATTCAGCATTAATTCAATGCACATCAATATCACGATGGCATTTCTTCTGAGCAGTACACCGGCCATTCCAATACAGAACAGCAGGCTGCTAAGGTAAATATATTGATCTATGGGTGTCAATGATTCTGCATTCATGCGTTGCTGCCTCCCTCCTGTTTTTCTCTCTTTCCAATAAATACGGCTCCTACCATGGCGGCAAGGAACAGGATACTTGAAATCTCAAATGGCACCACAAAATCTGTAAACAGAACCTTTCCAAGATTCTTGACCAATCCTATTCCGGATGCTTCAGGTCCACCTTTAACCATAAAATCAGAGGCGCCTTTCAGTGCGCCCGCCAGTGTAACCAAAACCAAGCCGGCTGCGATGGCGCCGCCAATCTGCCACAGGTAAGACTTAGCCGGTTCTGTTTCCTTATTAAGGTTGAGCAGCATAAGCACAAACAGAAACAACACCATGATGGCACCGGCATAAACAATCATATTCACCACGGCGATAAACTGAGCATTCAGCAACACGTAGTGGCCGCTCAATGCGAAGAAGGTGAGAATCAGGCACAATACGCTGTACACCGGATTGCGTGCTGTTATGGTTCCCAAGGCCATTAAAATGGCGATAAACGAGAAGATGATAAATGGAAGCTGGTTCATCATGACTGTTGCTCCGGCATCCTCCAGGATTGCCTTTTAGATACATCGATGCGCTGGTTGATTGGTTCTACCAGTTTATCCTTACCGTAAACAAACTCATTGCGACTTGTTTCCACAGGCGTAATGACATCGGTCAGGAATATGGCTTCCTTCGGACAAGCCTCTTCGCACAAACCGCAGAAAATGCAACGCAACTGATTGATTTCATAAATGGCTGCGTACTTTTCTTCACGATACAAGTGCTCTTCGCCTTTTTCCCTTTCAGCAGCAACCATGGTGATGGCTTCCGCGGGACATGCTACGGCACACAAGCCGCAAGCCGTGCAGCGTTCTCTTCCCTGATCATCGCGCTTGAGCACATGCTTGCCTCGGTACACCGGAGCAATTGGTCGTTTCACTTCGGGATATTGAACTGTATTCTTCTTTTTGAAGAAGTGGCTTAAGGTAATGGCCATCCCCTTTAGGATAGCAGGCAGGTAAATGCGTTCCATGAACGTCATTTCCTTTTGAACTACCTGTTTAGATCTGTTGGTTAGAGGTTGCATGAAACAGGTGCATTAAAATGATTGGTTCCTGAATAATACTACTGCGGCGGTTATGAGCATATTGACAATGGCCAGAGGAATGAGTGACTTCCAGCCCAAATGCATCAACTGGTCGTAGCGGAAGCGCGGCAAAGTCCAGCGAATCCACATAAACACGAAGATGAAGAAGAATATTTTGGCGAACAGCGCTGCAAACTGAAGCCAGCCGAGCAAGGTGCTGCTTTCAATCAAATCCATTCCCGGGAAGTTATAACCGCCAAAGTATAAGGAGGCTATGACCGCGGAAGAAATGAACATGTTGATGTATTCTGCAAAGAGATAGAATCCCAATTTCATACTGGAGTATTCAGTATGATAACCTCCGATGAGTTCACTTTCGCATTCAGGAAGGTCAAATGGCGCTCGATTGCATTCAGCCAGTGCACAGGTAAAGAAGATGATGAAACCTAGCGGTTGATACCAGATGTTCCAGTTTATTCCATGCTGCTGAGCTGCGATTTCCTTAAGGCTCAGCGTCCCCGTCATCATTACAACAGCAATGATACTCAGGCCCATAGCCAACTCATAGGAAATCAT
This sequence comes from Bacteroidota bacterium, assembly GCA_018969565.1. Taxonomy (GTDB): domain Bacteria; phylum Bacteroidota; class Bacteroidia; order NS11-12g; family UBA955; genus REEB481. The sequence goes on from JAGWYC010000184.1 coordinate 2,484, forward strand.
CTGACTGCTGGCCCTGATGGCACCATACAACGAATATTTATTGTTGGAAGCCCATCCGCCAATCATGATTCCGTAAACGCCCATGCTCACAAATCCGATGATGTACAGAATTCCGATATCAATGTCGGCAATCTGCATGTGAATCGTATATCCGAAAACATGAATTTCAGTGCCCCATGGAATAGCAGCGCCTGTCATACAGGCCGTAAACATGGCAATCCCCGGACCAAGAATAAAGAGCCATTTTTCCGAAGCTGCCGGAATTAAGTCTTCTTTGAAGAACATTTTACCCGCATCGGCAATGGGCTGAAGTATCCCAAAGATTCCGGCGCGATTTGGACCCTGACGATCCTGAAGAAATGCCGCAACTTTCCGTTCGGCATAAGTGCTGTATGTAGCTATGAGCAGCGTAATGCCCAATATCACCAGCACCAGGATAATTTTTTCGATGAGTAATGCAGCGTCCATATCAGGCTTTGTTCAATAGCGGAGTATGCTCCGGAATGGGTTCGAAATATTTGTTGGCAGATATCACACTGTGGCGGTCTATTTTCCTTGGACCTTCCACAGTCCAGTCAGACATACTTTTCTTTTCAAAGCGACAGGTATTGCAGATGAATTCACTAACCTCCCCATATTGGTCTTTACGGGCAGTAACGCGGTAGATTTCATCGCCAACATTCCACAATACGGCTTTGCCGCAACATTTGTCGCATTCCCTATGGGCATCAAGAGGCTTGGTGTACCATACACGGCTTTTGAAGCGGAAGGTTCTGTCTGTAAGAGCGCCAACGGGGCAAACATCTATTACATTACCGCTGAAGTCATTATCAATGGCTTGTTCGATATAGGTGCTGATTTCAGCAGCATCTCCCCTTTTCATTACGCCGTGCATCCTTATACCGGTTATCTGGTCGGCGGTGTACACACAGCGGTAGCAAAGAATGCAGCGGGTCATGTGCAATTTGATGTATGGCCCGATGTCGATTTTTTCGAAGGTTCTGCGATCAAATTCATAGCGGGTTTTAGCCGCGCCGTGATCGAAGGCAAGATCCTGAAGATGGCATTCGCCGGCCTGGTCACAAACCGGACAATCCAGAGGATGGTTAATCAGTAGAAATTCCACCACGCCTTTTCTGGCTTCCAGTGTTCTGGGCGAAGTGGTATTTTTAACTTCCATGCCATCCATCACCGGAGTGGAACAACTGGCCACCAGCTTTGGCATAGGACGAGGATCTTTCTCGCTGCCCTTGCTCACTTCCACCAGGCAGGTACGGCATTTTCCGCCGCTGCCTTTAAGTGGGCTGTAGTAGCACATTGCCGGAGGAACTATGTCGCCTCCGATCATACGGGCCGCATTCAGAATGGTAGTGCCATCCGGAACTTCAATGGTATGCCCATCTATAGTTACTTTAGCCATTAGCTTTTAATCTTTTAGTTATCAAGCAGTTACGGGTTCAAAAGTCTTTTCTGATACTCGACCGTAATTGCGCTGTTGTGACAGTTTAGGTTCTTTAACATGCCATTCAAATTCTTCCCTGAAATGCCTGATGGCACTGGCTACAGGCCAAGCTGCCGCGTCTCCGAGGGGACAAATGGTATTGCCTTCAATTTTCGCCTGAATATCCCATAGCAAGTCAATGTCTTCCTGCTTACCATGACCATATTCCAGACGGTGCAGCACTTTCTCCATCCAGCCGGTACCTTCACGACAGGGGCTGCATTGTCCGCAGCTTTCATGATGATAGAATCGCGTAAAATTCCAGGTATTTCTAACGATACACTGGTCTTCATCGTACACAATAAATCCACCGGAACCTAACATGGAACCAGTTTGAAAACCTCCATCCGAAAGGCTTTCGTA
>JAGWYC010000185.1 GCA_018969565.1 Bacteroidota bacterium
TTCCTTAAGTGCGGTAACGAGCCTTGCCCTTCGTAGTTTATAGCGTTGACGTAGTCGCCTCGCCCCCCTTGCCTGCCTGCGTTTTGCATTCTTTGAAGCAGCTTGCCCTTTTTCAAAATTCGACATCAATTCAGGGTCTGTAGGAATGATCCTTGAACCCAAAGCAATGATTCTACCTGCCTGTTGCTCAATATCTCTTTCAATAAAGGCCCAACCGATTGAGTTCGTTCCAATGTCTAAACCAAGAATTTTTTTCATGTTGTATGTATAAGGCAATTATCACTATTATTGTACTCGAAAGCAAATCACAATAAGGATTATTCCGTAGTGAAAACTTCTACAAGAGTCCCGCTGCAAGGCGGGATTGTTGTTTTTAAGCGGTTCTGTTTTTTTATATCCCCTGGTTTATATTTAATTAACCCCTTGATAGTCAGGTATTTATGTGGATTTATTTCTGCTTCTTTGTCTCATCACACATTGGTGAAGTTCTACCTAACCGCGAAAGCAAGGGGCGCATAAAAAACCGGCGCAAAGCGGCAGCTATTCTGTGTCTGAGAACTAATCTGCAGATATGTCGCTCCTGAGGAGCTTTTGATGGGTTATGGCATCCTGTCGTTTACATCTGCGTTGATTTCGTGAAGCAGGCGGCCCTGCTACAGTCAAAAAGCCATGACTCCAAGGCTCAGGAACGCTACATGGTCACTTGGATAATAGACCGGGGCATGCATACTCCCCTACCAAACTGCTACGCGTCATAGTGCGTTGCTTGCCTCGCCCGTAGTTCGATAAACTCACTATGACGTGAAGCGAGTGGCGGGGAACTACGGCGGGGGTAGGCACCATAACAAACTTACTTCGCTCATTTCCTGCTTACCCGGCGGCGATACGGCTCATCTCTTCCAGCACATATAGTGCCTGATGCAAGTCTTCCACCAGGCGGACCTGCAGGAATAACATCTTTTCTGTTTGTCGCACGCTGAACTGCTCGGGTTTGCCGGCCACATACTGCAACATCCGCTGGAAACGGTCGCTGGCGAAAAGCGGATGCGCCGGATCGGCGGGGAAAAACAGCTTCATGCCGCCGCGGCCCAAGGTAATCTTCTCCAGACCAATCTCCTTGCCTGCCCACTTTAAGCGCACCGTGTCCATAAGGCTGATGACCTCAGCGGGCAATTTGCCAAAACGGTCACGCAGGTTGTCGCCAAAAGTACGCAGCCCGTTTTCAGAATCCACCGCCGCCAGCTCATTGTATAAAGCCAGCCTTTCGGAGATACTGCTCACATACCAGGGCGGGATGAGCATTTCGTAATCGGTTTCCACCACACATTCCCTGCTGCCGGTTTCTTCGGGGATGTCGCCGAACAGTTCGCCAAACTCCTCCTGCTTCAGTTCGCGTACGGCCTCATCCAGAATCTTGTGGTACATGTCGAAGCCCATATCTGCAATAAAGCCGCTTTGTTCGGCGCCGAGCAGATTCCCTGCGCCACGGATATCCAGGTCGCGCATGGCCACCTGGAAGCCGGAACCCAGTTCGTTGAACTCTTCGATGGTGCGCAGACGTTTGCGGGCTTCATCGGTGAGGGAAGACAGCGGCGGAGCCATCAGGTAGCAGAAGGCCCGGGTATTACTTCGCCCCACGCGGCCGCGCATCTGGTGCAGGTCGCTCAGCCCGAACATGTGGGCGTTGTTGATGATGATGGTATTGGCGTTGGAAATATCCAGTCCGCTTTCAATGATGGTAGTGGCCACCAGCACGTCAAAGTCGCCTTCAATAAAGCGCACCATCACCTGCTCCAGCTCTTCTCCGCCCATTTGTCCGTGGGCTACAGCCACCCTGGCACCGGGACAGGCATCTTCTACCAGGCGGGCTATTTCGTGTATATCCTTCACCCTTGAATGAATGAAGAAGGCCTGCCCGCCTCGGTTTAACTCTTCTGAAATGGCCCTGCCAATAAGTTCTTTATTAAACACATGCAGTTCGGTATGTACCGGCTGCCTGTTGGGCGGCGGGGTATTGATGATGCTCAGATCGCGGGCACCCATTAATGAAAAGTGCAGGGTGCGTGGAATAGGTGTGGCTGTGAGGGTAAGCGTATCTACATTCACACGCAGTTCCTTCAGTTTTTCCTTGCTGGCTACACCGAATTTCTGCTCTTCGTCAATAATGAGCAATCCAAGGTCTTTGAACTGTACATCCTTAGCCAGTAAGCGGTGGGTGCCGATGATGATGTCAATCTTGCCTTCCTTCAGCTTCACCAGAGTTTCCTTTTGTTCCCGAGGGCTCTTGAAGCGGTTCAGATAAGAAACACTCACCGGAAATCCGCTGAAGCGCTTCACAAAAGTGCGGTAATGCTGGTGGGCCAGGATGGTGGTCGGCACTAAAACAGCAACTTGTTTGCCGTCAGTGGCTGCTTTAAAGGCGGCACGCATGGCTACTTCGGTTTTACCGAAGCCCACATCACCGCAAACCAGCCTGTCCATGGGGTGTTCGGCTTGCATGTCGCGCTTTACATCCTCCGTGGATTTGGCCTGGTCAGGCGTATCTTCATAAAAGAAGCTGGCCTCAAGTTCCACCTGCAGGTAGCTGTCCGGGGCGAAGCTGAAACCTGGCTCCGCTTTCCTGCGGGCGTAGAGGGCAATCAGTTCACGGGCAATATCTTTTACCTTCTTCTTGGTGCTTTTTTTCTGGCGTTCCCAGGTGGCACTTCCCAACTTATGCAGTGTGGGCGCGGTGCCCTCCTTGCCCGAATGTTTGGTAATTTTATGCAGGCTGTTGACGCTTACGTACAGTTCATCACCATCTTTATACACCAGCCGGACCACTTCCTGCATCACACCATTCATTTCCATGCGCTGCAGGCCGGCAAATTTGCCAATGCCGTGGTCTATATGCGTTACATAATCACCCGGAGTCAGGTTGCGCAGTTCCCTCAGGGTCATGGCCGTGCTGCTGCTGTAGCGTTGCCGGCTGCGCGGACGGTAGTATTTATCGAATAACTGGTGTTCAGTAGTGAAGGCTGCCGAAGCATCAGCGTCAATAAATCCCTGAGAAAGCCCGTGGTAGATGGGGTGGAAATTGATACCCGCATTCAGGTCATTGAAAATGGTATGCAAGCGCTCAATCTGCCTGGGATTATCACTGAACACCAGGTTGTGCATACCGGCTTCCTGATTTTGCTTCATCCAGTTGATGAGCATATCGAAGTTGCGCTGAAACTGCGGCTGAGGCGACTGACGGAATTGGATAATGCAGTTGTGTTCCGGGCGCTCGCTGCCGAAATCAACCGTTTTGAATCGCTGCCTCCAGCGGGAAAGGCTGCCCGGAGGCATATAATGTGCTGCCGGCGTTTCCGGTTTTTCACCATCCACCGCATTCATGTGATCCTGCAGGGCGGTCGTCCACAATTTCTTCAAAGAGGCTTCCTGAAGCACCGGGTTGCGCATCCACAGCAGGGTGTCGGGTTCCAGGTAATCAGCCAGTTCTACCCTGTTTCGGGCTATTTCATCAGAACGGATATCCGGAATCAGGGTGAAGAATCCAATTTCCTTAATGGAAAGCTGAGAACTGATGTCGAAGGTTCTGATGCTCTCCACCTGGTTGCCGTCCAGCTCGATGCGGTATGGATGTTCATGGGCGAAGCTGAACAGGTCCATGATGCCGCCGCGCAGGCTGAACTGACCCGGTTCAAATACAAAATCTTCGCGGGTGAACCCGTGTTCCTGCAGGTATTCGAGCAGAAAATCCAGGTCCAGGTCCTGCCCTACACTTATTTCTATGGTATTTTTCAGCAGCTCTTGTTCTTCGATAACCAGTTCCGCAGCAGCGGATGCATAAGTAACAAGAATGCGCGAACGTTTTTTTCTGAGCAGACTGATGGTTTCGGCGCGTTCCTGCACAGATCCCGCATGAACCTGTCCGGGTTTAAAGGGGCGCATGGCCGACTCAGGAAGAAAAAGCACCGTTTCGCCGGGCAGCAAGTGCTCCAGGTCATTCTTGAAATAAAGCGCTTCCTCCTTTTGCTCCAGGATAACCAGCACCGGACTTCTTTGCCTGTTCAGCAACGATGCCAATATCAGCGCCGGGCCGGCTCCGCTCACCCCTTCCAGGAACAGAGCCGGTTCATGAGGCAGCAGTTCGGTCAGTTGTTGAAGCGGCCTGATTCGGCCATATTCATTGAGTACGGTTTCAAGATTCACGGTATTCGGGCGGCAAAGGTAATCAGGAGTCCTGAGGCAATGATTCCTGTGCCGGCGCCATCGTCGCAGAACCTTTTCCTCGTTGCAGACGTTCGTAAATTCCAATATTCATCAGCATACA
>JAGWYC010000186.1 GCA_018969565.1 Bacteroidota bacterium
GATTACCGCATCGGTCAGCGGCATCAGCTGCCCCTGATTGACGCGCTGAACGCAGATGGTACCATTTCCGAAGCCGCCGGCATTTACGTAGGGGAAGACCGCTTCATCGTCCGTAAGAAAATTGCCAAAGAACTGGAAGCCAAAGGGCATCTGCTGAAATCAGAACAGGTGCAGAATAACGTAGGGCACAGCGAGCGCACCGATGCCGTCATCGAGCCGCGCATCTCCACCCAGTGGTTCATGGACATGCAATCCTTTATGAAGCGCAATCCGGAGGTGCTGGAGGATGTGATGAACGACACCATACGCTTCTTCCCTTCAAAGCTCAAGAATACCTACAGACACTGGATAGAAAACATCAAAGACTGGAACATCAGCCGGCAATTGTGGTGGGGTCACCGCATTCCCGCCTGGTACACGCCTGACGGTGATTTTGAAGTGGCCATAAACGCGGACGAAGCCGCTTCGCGCTTCAAGGAGCGGAATATCATGGTTCATCCTTCCGAACTGCGGCAGGACGAAGATGTGCTGGACACCTGGTTCAGCAGTTGGCTATGGCCTATATCGGTTTTTGACGGTTTTTCAGAAGAAGGAAAGAAAGACCTGGATTACTACTATCCGACCAATGATCTGGTAACGGCTCCTGAAATTATGTTCTTCTGGGTGGCCCGCATGATTATGGCCGGATATGAATACAAGCGCGAACTGCCCTTCCGCAACGTGTATTACACCGGCATTGTGCGCGACAAGCTCCGTCGTAAGATGAGTAAGAGCCTGGGCAACAGTCCCGACCCGCTCGATCTGATTGCGCAGTTTGGTGCCGATGGGGTGCGCATGGGCATGCTGCTGAGCGCTCCTGCCGGAAACGACATCCTGTTCGATGAATCACAGGTGGCTCAAGGCCGGAATTTCTGCAATAAGCTGTGGAACGCCTGGCGCCTGATCAGCGGCTGGGACATGGTGGAAGATGAGGCTGTTACGGAAGAAATCAGACAGGACGCAAAAGTTGCGGCGGTCTGGTTTGAAGCGCGCCTCAACGCTTCCATAGCAGAAATACACGAGCATTTTGCGGCATACCGCCTGAGCGATGCGCTGATGTGCGCCTACAAGCTGGTATGGGATGATTTCTGTTCCTGGTATCTGGAAATGGTAAAACCCGCTTATGGTTCACCCATCCACCGCGGCGCACTGGAACAAACCAAACAATTCTTCGAAGTGCTGATGCGCCTGCTGCATCCCTTCATGCCCTTCATCACCGAGGAACTCTACCACGCCGTGCATGAAGGCGCCCCGGAACGTCCCTGCATTCTGAGCGCGTATCCGACAGCCCGGCCGGCTGAGGCTCAGAGCGAGCGGCCGCTGAAGCTGATCAGCGAGGTAAGGCAGGTGCGCAACAGCAAAGGACTATCACCCAAGGAAACGCTGGATGTGTGCATCATCACCGGACAAGAAGCGACTTATCAGGCCTTTTCCGGAATCATCAGCAAACTGGCCAATTGCAGGCTCAGCATCAACGGCAACAAACCCGAAACGGCCGTGGTTTGTCTGGTAGAAACCGATGAACTCCACGTGGGTCTGCCCGCAGGGCTGAATATTGAGGAAGAAAAAGTAGCCATCCGCAAGGAATTGGACTACCTGCACGGCTTCCTTAAAAGCGTAGATGCCAAACTCAGCAATGAGCGATTTGTGGCCAACGCCAAAGGCGATGTGGTTGAAAAAGAGCGACAGAAGAAAGCCGATGCGGAAGAAAAAATCCGCAACCTGCAATCCAACCTGAAGCAACTGGAAGGGCAATAAGCCCTTCCAACATTCATTTAAGATTCCGGTTCTTCGGGTTTTACCGGCGGGGTTGTGGTGAAGTTCCCGTCTGCGTCCACATACATAATCATACTTTCCCAGCTGGCTGTGGGCAAATTTTTCTTATCCAGCCGTTTTTCGAGTTTCTCTTTTTGCTTTTTGCGCTTTTTGTCGGCAATCTGTTTTTTGTTGAATGTGCTTTTTGATTTGGCCATAGGTTTTTTGTTCAGGTATTCCGCAGCATGCCGAAGACCTGAACGCCTTTGCAGGCAAGAGGAATCACAACACTTTACAGATTACGGGAAGCCGGATTGATTAAACTTCCTGCTGCAAAGGTCGTGAATATTCGGGGCTGAACCTAATTAAGGGTATAATGATTTGCTCTTCTGCAGGCTGGTGCTGCCGTTCAGTGTCAGCGCGTATTGAAATCCGGGCGAGATGGAAAAAGCGCCGTAGCGACCTTTTGCGTCCAAGGCCAGCATGCCTAATTGCATGGTTTTACCCCGTTCACCCACGTGCCGGGCAATCCTGCGGATGGCTTCTTCCACCGCGGCCTGTGGGGTTTTCCCGTGGCGTATCTGTTCTACCACGATGGCCGAACCCGCTATGCGTATTACTTCTCCCCCCACACCCGTCGCTGTTGCTGCGCCCACGCCATTTTCCGCAAACAGCCCCGCCCCAATGATCGGAGAATCTCCTACCCTGCCGTGCATCTTGAAGGCGATGCCGCTGGTCGTGCAGGCCCCGGCAATTTGTCCATTCCTGTCCATGGCAATCATGCCTATGGTATCGTGGATGTCTTCCGGGGGAAGCGGCTGGTAGTGGTTGTCCAAAACCCATTTCTTCCAGGCGGCTTCGGCCTGCGGGGTGAGCAGGTTTTCCTGCGGGAAGCCCTGTTCCAGCGCGAAACGCAAGGCGCCTTCCCCACTGAGCATCATGTGGGGCGTTTCTTCCATGACCTTGCGGGCCACGGAAACCGGGTGCATGATGTGTTGCAGGAAGGTTACACTGCCACAGCGCCCGTTGCCGTCCATGATACAGGCATCCAGCGTTACGCGGCCATCGCGGTCCGGGTAGCCTCCATAGCCCACGCTGCTCACCGAAGGATCGGCTTCAGGCACACGTACGCCGGCCTCCACGGCATCGAGCACAGTTTTGCCCTCGCGCAGCGCCGCCATGGCCGCCTCGTTGGCCGGAACCCCGAAACTCCAGGTGGACAGGATCAGTGATTCCGGTCGAGCCGCCGCAATTCGCTCCGCCCGCAATGCCGTTGCCAGGATACCGGCCGCACCGGTGGCGATGAATTTCCTTCGTTTCATAATCAGCCCATTTGAAACTTTCAAAATCCCATTGGGTCAGGGTTTACCAAAGCGCCGGAAAATTTCTTCCTCCAAGGCATTCCTGTGGTCTGGATGGGCGATGTTCAGCAACGCATAGGCACGCTGTTTCAGGTTCTTGCCGAACAGGAAGGCGATGCCGTATTCCGTAACCACGTAATGCACATGGGCGCGGGTAGTTACCACACCGGCGCCCTGCTTTAAAAAAGGAACAATGCGTGAATCGCCGCGATGCGTGGTGGAGGGCATGGCAATGATGGGCTTCCCTCCTTCCGACAAGGCCGCGCCGCGCATGAAATCCATTTGCCCGCCCACCCCTGAATACTGCATGGTTCCGATGGAATCGGCGCATATCTGCCCAGTTATATCTATCTCGATGGCGCTGTTGATGGCCACCACTTTCGGATTCTTGCGGATGACATCCGGATCGTTCACATAGTCGGCTTCCAGAAAGGCAAAGCCGGGATTATCGTCCACAAACTCGTACAGCCATTGGCTGCCGAAGGCGAAGGATGCCACCACCTTGCGGCGGTGCTTGCGCTTGAAGCGGTTGGTGATGACCCCGCGTTGCAATAGTTCCACCACCCCATCGGAGAACATTTCGGTGTGGATGCCCAGGTCGCGGTGGCCCTTCAGTTCGTGTAAGACCGCATCGGGAACGGTGCCGATGCCCATTTGCAGGGTTGAGCCGTCTTCAATCAGCGAGGCCACATGTTTGCCGATTTGCCTTTCCACTTCACTGCTTTGTCCGGCATAGGAAATTTCCGGCAATGAATCTTCACAGGCTACCAGCGCATGCAGTTCCCGGATGTGCACCAGTCCGTCGCCGAGGGTACGCGGCATTTTGGGGTTCACCTGGGCAATCACATGTTTTGCATTCTTCACCGCGCTGCGGGCTACATCCACCGACACGCCCAGTGAACAATAACCGTGTTTGTCGGGTGGTGAAACATGCACCAACGCCACATCCAGGGGCAGGATACCCCGGTCGAAGAGGCGGCTGATTTCAGAAAGAAATACCGGAATGTAATCACCTTGTGCTCCGTTGACGGCTTCGCGCACATTAGCCGACACAAACAGGGAATTGATGTAAAAGCTGTCGGGATGTTCAGCCACCGGCAGACCCATATCGCCGAAGGTGCTGAGCGCCACCAGTTCCACCTGTT
>JAGWYC010000187.1 GCA_018969565.1 Bacteroidota bacterium
AGGTTTTTCATCCATTCCTCGAAGAAAGGCTTGGCGGACCATGATTCCTGGAAGGTATCCAGTTGCAGGTTGGATTTGGCGCGAATCAGTCTGCCGTAGTTGTAATCCGGAGACAAGGTAATCACCTTGGCCATGATGCTGTCGGCCATCCGATAATCCTTGATGTAGTAGTTGGACATTCCCTGATAGATCAGGTCATTGAGGGTCAACTTTTTAGCCATTTCACTTTTCAGCGCATAGATTCTGGCGGCATCGGCGTAGCGCTTGCGCTTGTAATATCCGGAGGCCATATCGTCGAACCATACATCTTTGGCTCCTTCCATGCGGATTGCTTCTTCGCGCACTTTAAGCGATTCGGCGCTGTCGCCGCTCATAGCCAGCAGATTGGATTTGGTGTAAACGTCCATTGCAGTTTGCTTGCGGTCCAGGCTTTTCGTGTTGTATCGGTCGAGGTACATCAGTCCTTTGGCGGCATCGGCGGCAATGCTGTTGCTGCGCTCTGCAATAGAATAAGCCAACAGTCCGTAGATGTTGGGATATTCCATCACCTGAAGCAGGCTTTCACCTTCACTGATGGCCTGGTCGTATTGTTTGGCCAGATAAAGTGCGCTTACATATTTGCGGCGTGCACTGGGATTGTTGTTACGGCGCAGATATTCCTGATAAAAGGAGAGTGCGCTGTCAATTTTGCCACGTGCGTAGAAGTAATCACCAATTTCACGGTACACCGGGGCATAGTTGGGGTCCATGGCGATGGCGCGATCAAAATCCTGTCTGGCCCGGTCAAATACACGGGCACGCGTCCAAACCTTACCCTGCTTGGTAATGGCTACTACTTTATTCGGTCCGGCCAGATCTTCGGCGGTGATGTAGTTTTGAATGGCGGGGCTAGCATCAATGGGATTTTTTGCCCAGAGGGCATCGCCAAGAAGCACATAGCCTTCTGCATTCAGGTTGTCTGTTTCCGTAGCGGCCTTGAGGTATTCTATGGCTTTGCCAAGGTCGCCTTTGGGTGCAAACATGTAGGCTTCACCGATGTTGTTTCTCATCGCACTTGCTTTCTTCTTCGCCACAGCCAGGCCTTGATTGAACAGGTTTTCGGCGTCGGTATTCTTACCTTCCCAAAGGGCTTTGATACCGGCACCTATCAATCCTTCCGGACTCTTTGGGTTGAGGGTATAAGCCTCCTGAAAAGATTTCATGGCAGATTCCACGTCGTCAGATTTCAGGGAATTCCAGGCCTGTTGGTAAGCCAATACCGGATCGGTAGGTTTTTTGGATTTAAGCGACTGAAGCATGCGGGAAGCATCTTCATATTGCTCGTTGCGGGTGTAAATCGCTGCCTGCTGCACCGACTGGGCGTTGATGGAAACGGCAGCCAGGGTGAAGACTGAAGGCAGGAGGTAATGGGATAGGTTCCTGAGGTTCATGGGTATCTAGAGCTGTTCGGTATTGTTTAGTTCAATTCGTATGCCAGTAGTAATATTTATTTCAGGGCTTCGGGCAGGCCGGGATTTATTTGAATGATTCGTTCCTGGTCGCGCACCGGCACGATGCCGCTTTTCTTCAGTGCCAGTTGTCCCTGAGCACCGCCTACAAAGGTAATAAAGCCGCTGCCCAGACCTTGATAGTGTTGTGTGTTTATCATGTAGATTCCGTAGCGCAGGGGATATTTTTTTAATTTAATATGCGCATAGAAGGGCTTGTAAGCCGGGCCTTCCGGTTCAGTCCGAATGGGAAGAATGCGGATTTTACGATACATGGACCTTGCAGTTTCACTGCTCATATCGCCTACCCAGTTGGCGCCTATTACGCCGATACAGCCCGGATGGTTCATCACATAGTGAAGTACCTCGCTGTTGCTGTTCAGGGCCTTAACACCCGGGCCGGGCTTTGCACCGCCACAAAGACTGTCGCGGAAATAAGCGAAACAGGCGCCCGCAGCGTTGTCAAATACCAGTTCACGGTCAGGGTTAGTAGCGGTGAATAAAGCCTTCAGCGAATTGAGGACTACCGGTGCAGTATCGCGGTTATTTTGCAGGGTACTTACCAAGGCGATGCCCGCGTAGCCTACCAGTGTAGTGCGTGCTTTGATGCCGTTCTGTTCCAGTGCGTCCATTTCCGGTTTGCTCAGATTGCGGTGCATCACGCCTGTTTTCAGGCTGTCGTTCATCAGCAGTTCAAGAATGCGGTTCTGCGGAAGGTATGATGCCTTGAGTTCCGTTTGTGTGTACAGGCTTTGAAACAAGTTGATCTGCGCCACTATCGCCGGGCTGTCGCTGTGTTCTACGCCAATGGAAAGACTGCCCGATGTTGGGGTATCAGCTTCCTTGCCGTTGGGCGTTTTACCTCCGCAGGACAGAAGGATGGTACAAAATATCAGGTATCCTGAAAATCTGTAGCGTTTACGCTTATTCATGATCTGTGCCGTTTTCAGATTGATGTTTGTATTGTTTGTAGCGCAAGCGTATCAACATGAGGCGGAATCCGGCCCAGAGTAAGAGGAACCAACCGGAATAATTACGCCATGGGGCACGTGCCTGGGGCAGGAAATCCGGCAGGGAGAGCAGGGCTATGCCCATGCTGATGAATACGATGACCATGAACAGGCCGCTGATCAGGCTGAATCGCAGGTGCCAGTTCATGGGCTTGGTTTTGTGTTCGCTTTGCATGTTGTGATGTAGAAGTGGAATAGTTGGTCAGAATTGAATGCGCATCAAGCAACTTCAAGTTTAATAGGAAGCAGGCGAAAATGCCTGATAGGGGCACCGTTCTTCATGGCCGGCTTCCATTTTGGAGATTTCTTCATAACCCTGATGGCTTCTTTGGCAAACTCAGGGCAGGCTTTTGTGTCTTCTATTACTTCAAAATTGCTCAGGGAGCCATCCAGTTCCACAATGAACTTGAGCAATACGTAGCCGTTAATACCTTCTGACTGGCATCGTGTGGGGTATTTGAAGTTGTCGGCTATGAATTCAGAGAACTTTTTCATGCCTCCTCGTGGCTGAGCCTGCACTATGCCGGGTTCCGATGATGTTGTTTCCGGACTTTTCTGTCCGATAAGCGATCCATTCATCAATCCACAGAAAGCAATCAACAATAGAATTTCCAAGTTGCGTTTCATGTTCCTGGCAGTTAAAGTCCCTTATAGGAGATTTTAGTTCAAAATCAGATAGTATTCATGCTAAACAAAGCCCCCCGCCGGGTTGGGGCAGGGGGCTGAAATTTTACTCTTCGGTGGCTACTTCCAGTCGGATGGGTATTTTCCGATAGGCTTTCACCGCTTTACCTCCATTTTGTGCCGGGGTCCACTTGGGCGCTGAGAGCAGCACGCGGATGGCTTCCTTGGTGAATTCCTCGCATTCAGCAGTTTTTTCGATGGCCACCACATTGCTGATGCTGCCATCTACATCCACTACAAACTTGAGCATTACATATCCATTGATGCCTTCGCTTTGACAACGTTCAGGATATTCGAAGTGGTTCTGCACATAGTCATAGAACTTGTTCAGACCGCCTTTGGGCTGAGCTTCCACCTGTACTACTTCCAACGGACCTGCATCAGTTTCAACGGGTTTGTCGTTATTTCCGGAATTAATCTGGCTGTTGTCATCCTGACCTTCCTGGTTTTCGTTGCTGATGTTCGCGTTGATGTTGGTATTCACCGGTGGAGGTTCCGGGTCGCGGGCTTCTTCGTTGATTACGGGCACCACAAATTTCTGGGTTTTCACCTTGGGCGCTTCTACTTCCGGTGGTGGAGGTGGTGGAGGAGGAGCAGGCTCATCCTTCAGCGGTTTAGGTGCTTCCAGCGTAACGTTGGTTACTTTGAATTTTTTCTTTTTCTGTTCCGGACCGTTCAGGATGTCTATAATCTTGGGTGTGCCGGTAACAATCAGGAATACGGCACCCGATACCAGCATGGCAAGTACCAGGGTGTTCCGATAGGTACGGCGCAGTTGATATGCCCCGTAGCTGCGGTTTCTGTTGGCAAAAACCAGCTCATTTCGGCTATCGCTTAGGGGGCTGGTCCAGCTGTCAAATAGTTTCTCTGCCATAATAGTATCCTTTTAAGGGTTCAGTTTTGTTGCATCCGCGAGCATCGTTTTTTCCTTCGGGTCGAGTTCATCCACCACTACAAAGCGTCCAACTTTGGTGATGTTCAACTCGTCCACGATGTCAATGATGTTCTTGTAGGTGGCTTTGTCATCATTCTTGATCAGTACCACCAGCGCATCGGGGATGCTCTGGATTTTAACCAC
>JAGWYC010000188.1 GCA_018969565.1 Bacteroidota bacterium
TTTCTTTTCAGCTTTGTTCACCAGTTCCACCAGGAAAGCCTGATTGATGCGGCCTACAATCACCAGATCAATAATGCCTCCATCCAGTCCCCGGGCATAATCGCCAACCACAAAAACCTGTTCCACTTCGCCCAGATGCTTGATTACATATTCTACAATCTGGTCAATGCCCACGTACTTCAATACGATATTGCGTATGTCACCAAACAAGGGATGCGCGGTGTTGGCGCTGAACACTTTCTTGTTTCCTTCGCTGGAGCTCTTCAGCATGCCCGCCTTTTCAAAACGGTTCAATTCCAGCCTGATGGCATTAGTGCTTTCCCCGAATTCCGTTTCCAGATTCCGCAGATAGGCTTTGTTGGCGCTGTTCAGAAAGAACTTCAGCAACAACTTCACCCTCGTTTTGGAAGAAATCAGGGTATCTATCATGAATGAGTAGCAAAATTACTCATTTTCTGTAAATGACAAGTGTTTTCTAGGGGCTGAAAAAGGCTTCCGACCAATAGCGCACAAACCCTACACCCCATTGTATCAGCTCCTGCCGGCCTGCTACCGGTTCACCCAAAGCCAGTCGAACCGCGTCGAGCGGCACGTTGATGCCCGCACCGAGGCAACTGCTCACGGTTCCCTGTAAGCGTGGATTGATTTCGAGGATGGTCATTTCTCCTCGGTTGTTTTCGCGGAACTGCAGGCCCAACGGACCATGCAGGTTCAAGGACTCCACCAAACGATGTACCATTTCCAGGATATCATCGCGCCGGATAAAAGTACCCTTCACGCTGATGCCGTTGACCATTTTGTCGCGGCTGCGGGTGATGGCGTACAGCACCTTGCCTTGCCGGGCCATCACATCTACGGAATACTCTGCGCCGGGCAGGTATTCACAAACCAGCAATTCCATACCCAGCTGTTCGGGTAATAGATAGGGCAGTTCTTCCCTGCGGTAGTAGTAGCCGTTGCCGGGTTTTTCGTGCAGCACGTTCCGGCGCAGGGCTTCGTGGGTACCCAGAATGATGCCGAAGCCAACGCTGCCGTTGCCGCAGGCGGGTTTAAAAATCACCCGTTCCCCTTCGGCAGAAAGTGCTTCTATGGCCTGCATCATCGCCTCCAGGCTGCGCACCACGCGAAATGCCGGTGGTTTCTGCCCACTGCCCTCCATGTATTCATAAAGACGGGCCTTGTTATTGGCTATGCGCAGTCCTTCAGAAGGAGAAACCAACAGTCTGATTTCAAGCGCATTAAATGCGCCTACTCGTTCTGATAATGGATCCAGCTCGCGGGTAGTGATGGGCAATACCACCGAAGCCTCATGCTCCTGCGCCTTGCTTAAAATGAAATCGCAGTATTCCGGATGATCTGTGGGAGGTGTCTGAAAAAATCCGTCGGCCAGTTGACGCCCATAGGCCTGATTATTGATATCACCGGCAACTACCCTGATACCCGGTGCCTGCTTCAAACAATGAAGAATGCCCGCAAAACCGGGAGCGCCGGCGCCGGAAGGTATCAACAAGGTTGCTTTCAAACGCCGCAAAGTTATTCGCCTTTGGCAAATACACACAGCCCGCGTGCTGCTGCTTCTGCCTAACTTTGCAGTGATGAGTATCAGGCAGGACAAATTCGCGAAACAAATCCAACGCGACCTTGGCAGTATTTTCCAGCATTACAACCACAGTTGGTTTGGCGGAAACATGCTTACCATTTCGGGCGTGCAGGTTAGTCCCGACCTGGGCCATGCCCGTGTTTATCTGAGCCTTTACACGGTAAAAAACCGACAGGAGGCCATGGATCTGGTGAATCTTCATGCCAAAGAAATCAGGCATGAACTGGCGCGCCGCATCCGCCACGAGGTGAAAAAAGTGCCGGAGCTGGTTTTTTTTATGGATGAGTCGCTGGACTACCTGAATAAGATGGACCGCATTTTTGATCAGCTCAACAAGGAAGAAAAAAAGGACGAGCAATAGCCCGCATGCGCCTTTCCGGCCTCATAGCCCGCAGGTATCTGGTTAGCAGAAGCAACCGAAACGCCGTGAATATCATCACAGGCATTTCCCTGCTTGGCTTTGCTGTTGGCTCATTCGCCCTCATTGTCATTCTGTCTGCCCTGAATGGTTTTGAAGCACTGCTGTTCGATGTGTATAACGACTTCCACCCTGATTTGAAGGCAAGCGCGGTGGAAGGAAAGGCCTTCACACCTGATTCTGCGGCGGTGGAACGGATTAAAAAACTGCCCGAACTGGCGCATTTGGCCCTGACCCTGGAAGACAATGCCGTGCTGCAGGCAGGCAACCAGCAGGTGATTTGTACCCTGAAAGGCACGGACAGCAATTACCTGAATTATTCAGGCATCGGCAGACATTTATTACAAGGAGGAAGCCTGGAACCCTATCCCGGTATCAGCGGGGTGATTTTGGGGGAAGGAATTGAATATCGCCTGGGGGTGCATCCCGGTGCCGCAGATTTGCGCATCTCGGCAATTGTTCCCCGACGCGAAAGCGTGAGCATCGTAAATCCTGAAATCAACAAGCTGCCCCTGCTCCACTCCGGCACCATGCGCATGGACGATGAGATTAACAACCGCTACGCCATTGTTCCGCTTCATTACGCTGAAAACCTGTTCGAACGCTACGACGAACGCAGCAGCATCGAATTGTTTCTTAAACCCGGCGCTGACCTTGAGCGTGTTCGTGGCAAGCTGGAGGAAGCGCTCGGTAAAGGTTTTATCATTCAAGACCGCAGGGAGCAGAATAAGGCCCTGCTGCACATGTTCAGAACGGAAAAATGGGCCACATTTGCCATTTTATGCTTCGTGCTGGCTGTGATTTCATTCAACCTTACCGGTGCCCTGTCCATGCTGGTGATTGAAAAGAAAAGCGATATACATACCCTGCATGTCATGGGCGCTCAACCGACAACACTCTCCGCTGTGTTCCTGAAAGAAGGCTTGCTGATTTCGGGTATCGGCGCTTTGTTGGGAATGACCCTTGGCGCTGTGTTGGTGTTGTTGCAACAGCAGATTGGCTTTATACGTATGGACAGCGCCATTGTGCCTTATTACCCCGTGGCGCTGCGCTTCAGTGATGTGCTCCTGGTAGGCGCAGTTACCCTGTTGATGGGCTTCCTCAGCGCCATGTACCCTGCCCTTCAGGTGAAAAAGCACCTGTGAAGAATTCGGGCGCTGACCTCCTTTACCCGATGCGAGGCCAGGATGCGTCATTCAAGAAAAACCTCAGGGTAAAATGCACGAGGAAAAGGAAGGCATCCTGTAACTTCGCAACCCCCATGAAACGTTTCTTCATCCTGGCGGGCCTTTCCTTTGCTTTGGGAACGTCCTACGCGCAAGACTTCCTCAGCAATCAGCTCAACAATGAACGGGTAAGGCTGGCCCGTGACCGCAGCGACAAAAAAATCCGCAAACTGTTCCGTGATTCCGGACTTAGTGAAACACCTAAATATATATACTGGCGCGCATTCAAATTAGAAGACCAGCTTGAACTCTGGGCCAGCGATAGTTCCGCACAAGCGTACAAACGCATCAAGGTATATTCTATTTGCCGCGGCAGCGGAGATCTTGGGCCCAAAAGGAAATTCGGAGATATGCAGGTACCGGAGGGTATGTATTATATAGAGCGATACAATCCCAACAGCAATTATCACTTATCCATGAAGGTTTCTTATCCCAACGAAGTGGATTTAAAATTCGCGAACAAGGACAATCCGGGCAATGAAATATATGTACATGGAGATTGTGTTTCGGTTGGATGTATTCCCATGACTGATAGTGTGATGCAGGAGATTTACTGGATCACTGCACGCTCCCAGGCTTACCAGGGCAGCAATGCCAAAATTCCCATTGATATTTTTCCATGCCGCTTCAACCAGAAAAACTGGGCATACCTGCAAACCAACTACGCGCACAAGCCTCAGATTATTAAATTCTGGAAGAATATAGAAGAAGGATTTAAATTCTTTAATACCTATAAAATACCACCCGGATACTGGGTTGACGATGCCGGGAATTACAAAATAGTATTCCCGCAGAATTACCATTTATTCAACGAGAACCACTGATTCAACACGAGCATGGCCTGGCTGATTTGCGGACTTGGAAACCCCGGCGAAGAATATGCTGATACCAGGCACAACATTGGCTTTGCGGTTTTAGATCATCTGGCTGCGGCGCATGAGGCCGGATGGACTTCCGGGCGCCATGGTTGGACAGCACGCATCCGCATCCGGGGCCGCGAGGTGGTACT
>JAGWYC010000189.1 GCA_018969565.1 Bacteroidota bacterium
TCGGGAACCAAGTTTATCGAAGCATGGATAATGGATAATTGAAAATTGAAAATGTGATGGTGTCCCTCGGCTTCGCTCGGGAACCAAGTTTATCGAAGCATGGATAATGGGGAAATATAAAATGAAAATTGAAAATTCAAAATTGAAAAATGAAAATGTCATGGTGAGTTTATCGAACCATGGAGTTAAGGAATGCATAGTCAATGAATCCACTTTGGTGTTATGACTTATTGCGGTAAGGGGTTATGGATATGTGAAGGTTCATTTAGCCCCCGAGTAGAAAATACATGTAGTAGCCTACGAACACGAGCAACAATAGATGAACGACAATTTCGAAAAGCAACCCTGCGAAGGTTTTCAGCGCGGCGTAGTTTTTTATACGAGTGCTCAGGTATCGGTCCACTTTTTCAAGGATAGAAATCAATCCTGCGATCACAAGAATCGCCAGAATGATGCCTATGAACACAGAAAAAATAGAAGAAACCGGGCGTTTGTTGTCGTTTTTTTCGCTCATATAACATGGGGTTGTGCTAATTTTCCATCGAAACCTTCAGGAGTCGGTTGGTTTTTGCGGAATAAAGGCCTTTACGGCCGCTGAAAACGATTGATAAAATTAAAAAGAAGGGATAAAAAAGTGCGGACGGGGGGACTCGAACCCACACGCCTTGCGGCACCAGATCCTAAGTCTGGCTCGGCTACCAATTACGACACGTCCGCGTGGAAATCAGATTTCCTGCTGCAAAGATAATACAGCCGCCGCTCATTGTGGATGTTATGCCAAACAAGTGGTGCTTAGCCCTGATTATATTTGTACATCTATGAATGTGCAGGCGCCGGAGTTAGAAAAAGCCGAACAGGAGAAGCAGGAGATTATCAAGCGCTACCGCGTTTTGCTGCGTGCCGCAGGCAGTGTGGGCAACGAGCGTCGCAAGCTGATACGCGATGCCTTTGAGGTGGCTTTGGAAGCCCATCGGGGCACATACCGAAAAAGTGGAGAGCCCTATATTTTTCATCCGCTGGCTGTAGCGCAAATTGCAGCGCAGGAACTGGGCCTGGGTCCGAATTCTATAGCATGTGCCCTCATGCACGACGTGGTGGAGGATTCTGATGTCACGCTGGAGGATATTGAAATGCGCTTCGGGCCCAAAATCGCCCGCGTAATCAATGGCCTCACCAAAATGTCGGCAGTGCACTTCGAAGCCGGTCAGAGCATTCAGGCCGAGAATTTCCGCAAGATGCTGCTCACCATCAGCGATGATCTGCGGGTAATCCTGGTCAAACTTTGCGATCGTCTGCACAACATGCGCACCCTGGCCAGTATGTCGCACAGCAGTCAATTGAAGATTTCTTCGGAAACGCTGTTCCTCTATGCGCCTTTGGCCCATCGTCTGGGTCTGTACGCCATAAAAACCGAGCTGGAAGACCTTTCCATTAAATATACAGAATCTGAAAAATATGAAGAGATTGCTCAGAAGCTGGCCGCCACCAAAACCCAGCGCAATCGCTACATTCGGGAGTTTATCGAGCCATTGCGCGAGAAATTGGAGGCTGCAGGTCTGAACATCTTCGAAATCAAAGGGAGGCCTAAATCTATTTACAGCATCCTTCAGAAGATGAAAAAACAGGGCATCCCTTTTGAACAGGTGTATGATTTGTTTGCCATCCGAATCATCGTGCAATCGGATCCGCAGCGCGAGAAAGAGGACTGCTGGCGCGCCTTCAGTATCATCACGGATATTTATAAAACCCAGGCTGACCGCCTGCGTGACTGGCTGACCACACCTAAGGCCAACGGCTATGAAGCCTTGCATACCACCGTGCTTGGTCCCAAGGCGAAATGGGTGGAAGTGCAAATCAGAAGCAAGCGTATGGATGATATTGCCGAGCGTGGCCTTGCGGCCCATTGGAAATACAAAGCCAGCGGCAGCGCTCAGTCCACCCCGCAGGATGCCACCTTCGATAATTGGCTGGCGCGGGTAAAGGATATGGTGGAGAACAAGGAACTCAACGCGCTGGAGTTTCTCGACGATTTTAAATTCAGCCTGCTCAGTGAGGAAATTTATGTGTTTACTCCCAAGGGCGACATCCGCAACCTGGCGAATAAAAGTACCGCCCTCGACTTCGCTTTTGATATCCATAGCGATGTGGGGGCTAAGTGCATCGGCGCCAAGGTGAACGGGAAGCTGGTACCCATCAGCCATACCCTGAAAAATGGCGACCTGGTGGAAATCATCACTTCCCAGAAACAGCGTGTTCATGAACACTGGCTTGATTTTGTGGTTACCGTGAAGGCGAAAAGTAAAATCCGGAACAGCCTGAGGGAAGAAAAACGCAATAAGGCGGAAGAAGGGCTGGAAATCCTTGAGCGCAAATTCAGAAATGCAAAAGTTCAGTTCAATGACCAGATGGCTCAGCGTGTGATGCGCTACTTCAACCAGCTTTCTCTTACAGATTTATACTACAATATCGCCATTGCCAAGATTTCTAAAGATGATCTGGAAGTATCTAAAATCCTGGCACCCAAAGATGATAAACCTTCTGTAGAGGAGGCGGTGGCGGTGGGCCGTGAGCGCGATGCTAAGCCATTTGTTCCGCGCAAGAATGAAGAGATTATTGTGGGTGATGACCATGAACTGAATTACAGCCTGGCTAAATGTTGTAACCCGATTCCCGGCGACCCGATTTTTGGCTTTGTGACCATTGGTGAGGGGGTGAAAATCCATCGCATCAACTGCCCGAATGCTATTTCCCTAATGAGCAATTACGGCTACCGCATCATCAAGGCAGAATGGAAAGCAAAGTTCAACTACGAAAAAGCCTTTCAGGCCGGTATCCGCATCACCGGTATTGACGATGTGGGCGTAGTGAGCCGCATTACGGATATGATTTCCAAGGAATTAAAGGTGAACATGAAATCCATCAGCTTCGGAAGCCATGCGGGAACCTTCGATGGTACAATTATCCTGTACATCTACGATACCACCCACCTGAACGAACTCATCCACAAGCTGGAATCCACCAATAAGCACATGACTGTAACGCGGATTGATTTGGCGTGAAAACAAGTGGTAAGTGGTAAGTGGTAAGTGCCTAATGTATGTTGACGGTATGTGAAGAGCGGTAGCAAAATAATCCCGTAGGGATGACATATCGGTAGTGGTAAGTGGTAAGTGCATTACATACGTTGACCGTAATAATCGAGCGATATGTTATCAATCCCGTAGGAATGACATATCGGTGGCGGGATATAATACCCCGGCACTTCAATCCTCCCAATTCCGCAGCTCTTTGGTCATAGCAAATACACTGCGCAGCATCTGTTCTTCTGCTTCAGAAAGTGTTTTCTTGCGGCGTTCAAATACCCTGCGCACGGTGGTAATGGCCTGTTCCGGCTTGTGGGTAACAAAGCCCGCTGCACCACCCCAGGCAAAATCGGGGATGAAATTCCGTGGAAAACCTGCGCCGAATACATTACAGGCTACCCCAACCACGGTGCCGGTATTGAACATGGTATTGATACCGCATTTACTGTGGTCGCCCATAATCAACCCGCAGAACTGTAATCCGGTTTTTTCGAAGCGCTGTGTGCCGTAATGCCACAGTTTCACCTCGTCGTAGTTGTTTTTCAGATTGCTGTTGTTGCTGTCTGCGCCCAGGTTGCACCAGGTGCCGATTACGCTGTTGCCCAGAAACCCTTCGTGGGCCTTGTTGCTGTATCCCAGCACCACGGAGTTGTTGATTTCTCCACCCATCTTGCAATGCGGTCCAATGCTGGTGCCTGTGTAGATGCGGGTTCCCATCTTTAGTTGACTGTGCGCGCCCAGACTGAATGGACCACGCACCAGGCTGCCTTCCATCACCTCGCTGTCGGCATCCAGATACACAGGGCCTTCGGTGGTGTTGAAGATGCTGCAACTGGCTTTCGCGCCGGGTTCCAGAAATACCGGATGCTCGCCGATAACTTTATTGCTTGAGTCCAGAGGCGCACTTTCCCTGCCACGGGTAATCCAGGCAAAGTCGGCTTTGATTTGTTCGGCATTATGCAAAAACAAATCCTGCGGTCGGCGGATCATGACCACCGGATGTTCGTATATCTTTTTCTGCTTGGCGCTGTCTGCTTTCTTCAGCAGCTCGATGCCGTCAGGCAGACAAAGCACAGTGCCGTGTTCCAGAGTTTCCATGGCCTGCAGCAGGTTTGCATCCGGAAGCAGGCGCCCGTTGATAAACCAGGTGGCATCCGCGCGCTC
>JAGWYC010000190.1 GCA_018969565.1 Bacteroidota bacterium
CCGGAGCTACCAATTGCATCCTGACATGCCGGAGCCTGTGCCGGTGTAATCACCACCCCCTGAGCTTGCATCCGCGAGCCCAGACTTGCAGCTAAAAAAACCAATAAAATACAGTGTTTCATCAAAGGTTATAAATCGGGCAGAATTGGATTAATCGCGGTATCCAGCAGCAGACTGTCAGGCGCGTATTGTTTCTTGTTGGTGGTTACCCAAAGGTCAATCACCGAACCACGCTCAATGCGGCGATTCGCCTGAATGCTGTCGCCTTGGTAGAACTGCTGTATGACCAGGTTATGGCTGTATTCGTTGTACTTGTAGGTCACTTCGCCCAGTTCGAGACCATAGTTTTTCAGCAGGGCCTTGGACAAGGTGAAGGATTTATCCACCAGATTGGGCATATTCACCATGGGCTTTCCGGAGGCATTCACCTTGAGGTAAATAATTCGACCCGGCTTCACACCGCTGCCGGCTGCCGGGTTTTGTTCCGCCACGGCATCGGGTTTCAGACGTTCTTCATAGATGGTATCGGAAACCTCAAAGCGCAGGTCGCGTTCTTCCAGTGCAGCCACGGCCTTTTCCAGCGTCATACCTTTGATATTCGGCACTTCTACCTGAACCCCATGGCGGGTGTAGAAGCTGAGCCACAGAAAGAGCAGCAGCACCAAAACACCGATAAAGCCTGCTCCGAGCAGCAGGTTAATGCCCCATTTTTTGCGCATGTCCGCTTTGATATTTCTGGCCGAAATTGAGGATTTCCCTGATGAATTCAAAAGGCTTATAGCCATTTAAGGCGGCCTGATGATAAATGCAGGTAGCGGGTGTCATGCCGGGAAGCGAGTTCACTTCAATAAAAACGACTTCCACCTGCTTGTTCGTATAAACCTTGACAAAAGCATCAATACGGCAATAACCGCTGATGTTCAGCACTCTGGCCGCGGCTTCCAGGGTCTGACGCACGGCAGCAGAGATGCGGGCATTTTCGCTTGCATCGGCCGTGTAGCGCGCCGGGGTGATATTCTGACCCTGACCTGCAAGAAACTTTTCTTCCAAAGATAAAATACCGTGTTCCGCCAGGGTTTCGCTGGGCTCGAACACTTCATAACGCAAGCTGCCGTCGGCTTGTACATGAGTGAGCATCCCACCGGTGATTTCCAGAAAGAGTTGCGCCTCTCCCCGGTCAATCAACGATTCTATCAGGAATGCATCTTTCCGAGGGAATTCTTCCTTAGGCATCAGGCCGAGGGCCTTCACTGCTGCGGCTTCCAATGCTTCTTCCTGACGGAACATCAGGCGGGCATAGGCTTCAAGCTGGTTCGCATCTTTAATTTTCTTCACCGCCGCACTGCATCCGTCGTCGTGGGGCTTGGCAATCAGCGGATAGTGCAGTTGTGCTGCTGCGGAAAGCTGCGCTTCACGGTCGTTCTCCCAGGCATCGCGGTGAATCATGCGGTGGGCGGCCACCGAGAACCCATGTTGCATGAGCAGTTCATTGGTGGCGTGTTTATCTATGGTGATGCGTGAGCTGTCCACACCGGAGCCGTTGTAGTACAGCCCGTGGGCTTCCAGTTGCTGCTGAATCACACCGTCTTCTCCGGGGCGACCGTGCAGGGCGATGAATACGCCTTCCACCTGTTGAGCCAGTTGTTCGATGCTGAGTGATTCTGGTTGAAACACCGCACCAACAGGATTGTAGCGACGGGTGATGGAAGCACAGGCCTTCCTGATGGAATCCAGGGCCGGATGCGATTGAGGATGCCGCAGCTTCTCACGGATATCATCGGCGTTGTCCTTCAGCATGGAACTGATGGGCAGGGAGTAGAGTTCCAGCGGATCGGGACCGGAAGCCAGAAACACCGGCAGAGGTTCAAACTCGGCCGAGGAACTGAGCTTCTCGTAAATATTGCGTCCGCTTTCTACGGAAATATGGCGTTCAAAAGAATAGCCGCCCATGACTACGGCAATGCGGCGCTTGGCGGCTTCTCTGCTACCTGCGGAATCCAGGGCGGAATCAAGGGTTGACAACAGGGTTCTTGCGCGGCTGCCGTCTATCCAGCGTTCCGCGCAGGCTGCCAGCGAGTTACGCAGGATGAAGCTGAGCAATTGAGAAGGGTTCAGTCCGATTTCAGCCGCCTGATGGAAGAAAAAAGAGGAAGGCATCATGCCCGAAGTGGTATTCGGGTCGTTGAGGTAGATTTTTCCATCATTGCCGATAAATCCGTCAATGCGGGCATACACATCGAAATGGAAGCGACGGTACAACTCAGTGCAGGCGCTTCGGATGTCTTCCAGCACGGGCGTTTCCACATCAATGGGTGTGATTTTCCGCGACAGGCCGGGCAGGTATTTGCTTCGGTAGTCGAACACCTCGCTGCCCTTGCGAATTTCGGTGGGCGGCAGCGCAATGGGGTCTCCTTCATCGGGCTGAACCACAATACAGGAAAACTCCCTGCCTTCAATGAACGATTCACACAGTACCACCGGCTCGCCTTGCAGGGCTTCCAGCAGGACAGCTACGCCTCGCTCAGTTAAACTGTTCAGTTGATGCAGTAATTCCTGCGGAAGTCTGATTTCCGCACCGTTGCAAAGCAGGGGCAAACCCAGCCCGGAACGGATGTCTGTGATGCGGCGCACCTGTTCAATCCGCTCCGCCTCGCTATGCTTTATCCATTCTTCCGCGCTGATGTGCATACGGAACAAAGCCTGTTCCACTGCGGCTTCAAAAGTGTGGAGGTCATTACTGTTCACCACCCCTACGCCTATGCTGGAGCCTTGGTTGGCTGGTTTCAATACAAAGGGAAGACCGACCGCATCCACAATGGAACGCAGCAGTTGTTCCTTTCCGTTTGCATCCAGGCGCAGCCAGTCTTTTCTGCGGAAGCTGTGGAAGCGGTTGATATAAGCGCCGTTCAGGGCCTGTTGTTCCTTTTGTATGTGCTTGGACATGCCCAGCGCGGAAGGATAAATCCCGCTGCCGGTATAGGGAATACCCAACCACTCGAGCAGCCCCTGAATGCTGCCATCTTCCCCGCGATAGCCGTGCAGGGCCAGGAAGGCCACGTCCATCAACTCGGGCAGTTCTTCTGCGGCAATCGGCCTGCCTATCTGCGCAAGCATTTCCCTGCTTTCCGCGGCCGTTTGCGCCAGGCTGTCGGCATATACCTGAAACCCGTAAGGCATTTCAGGCAGGCGGTTTACGGGTGGGAAGAAGTCGCGGATGCTGCCTTTGTAAATGTATTGCCAGTCGAGCAGTACAAAATTGCCGAAGTGATCTATGAATACAGGAACCGGTTCGAACAAGGATTTATCCAGGTTGTCGTAAACCGTTCTGCCACCGGCAAAGGATACTTCCCGTTCGCGGCTTGCGCCACCGAAAAAAATGCCCACCCGCAATTTCATGCAGCGCAAATTTAAGCAGCCAAACCCTGCCCGCTTCATGTTTTTATTCCCCGACCGGATGCAATCTGTTCGTCCTGTTTCTTTTGGCATAAGGTTTGCGATTTATTATACGTATGAAAAGACTTCTCCCCTACTTATGCTTCGGCTTATTAGGTCTTCAGAACCTTCAGGCTCAGGATGCCCTTCCCTCCATGCAGATTAAGGACATGGACGGCAATGTGGTGAACGTGAAAGACCTGGCCGACAGCAGTCACCTGACCATCATTTCTTTCTGGGCTACCTGGTGCGGACCCTGCATCAAGGAACTGGATCAGATACAGCAGGTTTATGCCGAATGGCAGGAGAAGTACAAGGCGCAATTAATCGCCGTTACCGTAGATGATTCCCGCAATACCCGCAAGGTAAAACCCATGGTCATCGGACGCGGCTGGAATTACAAGGTGCTGATGGATGAAAATCAGGATTTGGCCCGCGCATTGAACGTAAATAATCCACCTATGACCTTTTTGATTAATAAGAAAGGTCAGATTGTATATTCTCATCAAGGCTACGTACCCGGCGCCGAAGATGAGTTAGAAAAGAAGCTTCAGGAAGCTGCTGCGCAGCCCTGACATTTTGTTTTCCATGGTTGTTTTTTGGGAGGCTGCGCAAGTGGCCTCTTTTTTTTGCCCTGTCATCCTGAGCCCGTCGAAGGATTGTAATGGACTGTAATGGGATGTAAATGGTTGTCATCCTAAGCCCGTCGAAGGACTGTAAACGAATGTAAAGGGATGTCATCCTGAGCCCCGTCGAAGGACATGGGACATCAAATAGTTGTACGCCCTTCGACGGGGCT
>JAGWYC010000001.1 GCA_018969565.1 Bacteroidota bacterium
GACGATCTGAACTTCTTTGGCACCGGCCTGATTCAGGCTGATCTGGCGCTGGAGTTCAAATCAGAGGCATTCCTTGGGGAACAACTCTGCTTTGAATTGTTCATACACGAACAGAGCCCGCGCAGTTTTGCCGTGTATTACCGCATCACTGAGCAACAGAGCGGCCGACTGGTGGCATTAGCCCGCACAGGCATGGTGGCCTTTGATTATTCTTTGCGAAAAGTAGTGCCTTTTTCTTCAGAAACACCAGAGGTATTCCGCGTGGCTGCCACTGCCTGAAGCGTTTTCTCAGGTGTTGAGCCACCAGAGCATCTTCACCACGAGAGTACGGTCTTTCACCCCGCGCAGTCCGAAGCCATAACCCGAAGTGCGGTCGTTTTCACTGAACACCACAAACAGGTCGCTCATAGGCCTGAAACGCCATTGCAATCGGCTGTTTATGTTGAAGTTGCGCGCCTGGGTATTGTATTGCAGGAAGGTCGTAACGTAGAAGTTGTTGGTGAAGCTGAGCTCTGCCTTGCCGCCTATGAGGGTGAGGAAGGTGCGGCCGTAGGGCTGCGGCATATAGATATGGTCATTCCTCGCTGTAATGCTGAAAATACCCCAGGGCTGCACCCGGTAGTTCAGTTCTCCGCGCACACTCTGGTTGGTGCCGGTGTAGAAACCTCCGCCGGAAACTTCAAAGCTGCCGCTCAGACGCTTGCGGATATCCGAGTTCATCCGCAGATAAGCCCTGTTGAAATGATAAGTTCCTACGGGAAGAAAAGTATCTGAAACACCCGTGGGATCATTCGGGTAATACAACCTGATCATTTGTTGCACAAAGCCACCACTGAGGCTCATGGTATTGCGGAAGGTGAACTGCGGTCCAATATCGGTAAGCACATCATTGGCGCGCAACGTGCTGTCGAAATAGGTGCTGTTATAAACGTTGAATTTAATGTTGTTGAACGGCCCATTCTTCGGATACCAGGTTTTGGCAGCTATGGGTTCCAGTCTGAAATAGCTCATGCGCAGGATGCGTCGGTTGGCCGCATCATAAACAGCAGTGCGTGGCACAAAACCTGCATCAGCTCGGTATCCGGAGTGTACATATTCATGATTCCACTCCAGAAAGAAGCGCGGCTCTGCGTATTGGAGCCAGATGGCGTTGGCACTTGTTTTCGCATTGCTTCCCTGATAAAAGCTGTGGTGGTAGAACGCTTTCCCGCGCCAGCGGCTGTTCTTGCTGATCAGGTTGTAATCCACTCCGAAAATACGGTTGTGGCTGCCGGCTTGCACACGGCCTTCCCTGAATCCCTGCAGGTTCACCAGGATGGCGGAAATGTTGCTGGAACTGAACAACTTACGTTGCACCGTGGCCACCGAATAGTTCCCGGAGGTATTTGTTCCTGAAGCAGTTCCGGTTTGTACGCTCATTGCGCCTATACGCCAATCTGTGCCAATCTTCCCGCTTAGGCGCATCCCCGCCCTGATGGGAATTACCTTGCCCTTGTCAAGCCCTATGTTGCGTGAAAAAAACGGACGTATTTGGCGGAAGCCAAAGTTTCCAAACAGGTCGCTGTTTTCAATGAAGAACTGTCTTCTTTCAGGGAAGAACAATGAAAAACGCGACAGGTTGATTTGCTGTACATCCACATCAACCTGCGCGAAGTCGGGATTTACCGTGAGGTCGAGATTCAAGGCGCTGCTGATGGCCAGCTTGGCATCTGCACCCGCATTCCAGTCCATAGCAGTAGGTTTATTTCGGGCGAAGTCGCGATTGATCCGGTTGATTCCATAAGGGATGAGTACCGCCTTAATCCCTTTTTTTGATTGAGGAGGCTTTTGAAATTCCATCACGCCGGTAAAGGTGAGGTTGGCTACGTTGAAGTTGCGGGGCACCATTACCCAGGTACTGGTTTCATTCAGTTTCAGGTTATTCCGCGCAAAGTTGACCTTCCATTGCGCTGCACCGGCAGGAAAGCGCAGAGAGCGAAAGGGTATTTTCCATTCACTCACCCAGCCTTCGGGTGTACGTTTCACCTCGCTGTACCACACCTGATCCCAGGCCGTGGTTACGCCAAAATTGCCTCCCCCTTCTACGGAACCTTCACGCTGGGCACCCATAGGGTTTACACCGAAGGAAAATCCATTCTGGCCGTCGTTCCAGGGGTCAATCACCATGCTGAACGCATCGCTCACCGGGAATGAAAAGTCGCGTTTCATGCTCTGGATGATATACGGTTTTTCAGGATGGGCATCGCGACAGATTACTGCCACATACAGGTTGTGTTCATCGCTGGCCATCATCACCTCGGTTTGGGTGCGGCTGCGGCTTGTATCATAGGGGAAATGCTGGATGAACTGATTTCCGATACCCGAATGATGTTTCCATACATCCTCATTCAGCACCCCGTCGATTTCAATATGTTCCTCGGTATGAATCACCAACAGCCGGCCAGCACCGGCCAGCGTATCGGCAGGATTGGCGACTACATCCGCGAAACTGAATAAAAAAATCAGCAAGAAAAAAAGCCAAGAAATCCTCATAAGTTTTATCAGTCTTTGCCTGCCGTGCTGCGCTTTTGGGCAAGGCTCATGGTATTCATTTTCCGATAATAAGCAAGCTTTGATGCAGGTACATAAAACTTCAATTTTCTGCCCGCTCCTATGGTATTGCCTGCCAATCCATTCCACTTCCGGGCATTGGCCACCGTACAATCGAAAATATCGGCAAGCGTATAAAGCGCATCACCTGTTTTAACCGTGTAATACACCCACACTTTGCCTTCCGCGGCAGGAGCCGGTTTCGGCGCTGCATGAGGACGAACTTCGATATAAGTTACCGAATCAATTACCCGGACGATGGTATCAAATTTAGGCGCCGGTGTTCCGGGTAGTGCAGGTTCTATAGTGCCTGTTATTCGATAAACCGTATCCGGTGAAACACTGACTTCTGTAATTACAGGTAACGATGGTGAAGTTTTTAATGACAATTCCAAACAAATAGAATCTCGCACTTTGTTGTAACGTGCCGCATAACCCGCGGGCAGATAAAACTGAGTGGCTTCGAAGTAATGAGGGATATAGGCTCCGCGTAAAACAGGGTTGAAAAATCGTAAATCTTCCCCTTTGATAGGCAGTTTCTCTTCCAGGACTTTAAAAGGCATGGCGCAGGAAGACCATACTGTATCCGCTTTTTCCTGGGCATAAGGTTTTAGTTTAATGCCATGGAGTGAATGAAAATTAAATATATACAACATGCCCATAAAGCGCACCATAGGCGCCTGGTAAGCTTCCGGCAGGAAATTGTGTATGCTGTCGTAGTTAAGGGAATTCCCGGAAAGCCGAATGGCTTTGTTCAGTTCTACCGGGCCAATGCGAAAGGCAGCAATGACCTTTTTCCAGTCGCGGTAAATGCGGTATAAATCTGCTAAATAAGCGGCAGCAGCTTTGGCAGCTTTTTCCCGGCTGCGGCGTTCGTCCACATAAGAGTTGATTTTCAGGCCGTAGCGTTTTGCAATAGCGAATGATAAGGGCCAGGAACCCGAAGCACCGTCGTAGCCGGAAAAATCATACGCCAGGTTGGTATTGGCTATCGGAATATAGCGCAGAAATCCGGGCAACCCTTGTTCGGCAAGAGCCTTATCCACAGGGGCCAACAAGGCTTCACTACGCCCTAACATGAACGAGGTATAACCTTCTTCATTTTGTAGCCAATATACGATTTCAGCATCCACCTGCTCATTGTAGAAGCATGGTAATCCCTGGTTGCATAAGGCGGCTATCCTTTTGATATACACATCCGTCTGGGCATGAAGTGCCTGAACCAATAACAGGGACAGCAGCGCGGCAATACGCATCAGGAAAGCAGCCCGGATAGGTACTCGGAAAATCGAAGCATGGCGGCCTCTTTGAAATCAGCGGCCATTACCTGCATGCCGAAGGGCAGACCGGCACTGTTTGTTCCTGCGGGGATGGATATGGCGGGATTCCCGGCCAGGTTGGCCTGCACGGTAAACAGATCGGCAAGGTACATGGCTATGGGATTGTCTGCCTTTTCACCCAATCTGAACGGAGGCGTGCTGGTGGTGGGCAATATCAGGAAGTCGTATTGTTCCAGGAGCGCGGTGGTTTTCTCGCGAATCACACGGCGCACTTTCTGGGCCTTGGAATAGTAGGCGTCATAGAAATCGCTGCTCAGCACAAAGGTGCCCAGCATGATGCGCCGTTTCACTTCGGGGCCGAAGCCTTCGCTGCGCGAGCGCTTGAACGTGGATTCAAGGTCGTGTGCGGAGGCGCTCCGGTAGCCATAGGTAAGGCCCGCATAGCGCGACAGATTGCTGGAAGCCTCTGCTGTGGTGAGCACATAGTAACAGGGCACCATGTAATCGAGGTAGGGAAAAGAAACCGATTCTACCTGATGACCTTTGCTGCACAGGGTTTCGAACAAAGCAAAGCTGCGCTCGCGGATTTCAGGGTCGAGGCCGGGATGCTCCAAAGCATCACCGAGGTAGGCGATGCGCAGGGGTTCCATCTCGCTGCTGTTCAGCGCAGAGGCATAAGCATCAACAGGCTTAGCCGCACAGGTTGCGTCATGTTCGTCGGGACCGGCGATCACTTCAAGCAGCAGAGCGGCATCAGCCACCGTGCGTGTCATGGGGCCGATTTGATCGAAGCTGGAGGCGTACGCAAGCAATCCCCAGCGGCTGATGCGCCCATAGGTAGGCTTCAGTCCTACGGTACCGGTAAAAGCCGCGGGTTGTCGGATGGAGCCACCGGTATCTGAGCCTAAAGCAGCGTGGCACATCCCGGTTTGCACGGCAACGGCGCTTCCGCCGGAAGAACCACCGGGAACCCGTGTGGGGTCAACAGCATTCAGCACCGGGCCGAAAGCGCTGTTTTCATTGCTCGCGCCCATGGCAAATTCATCACAGTTGGTACGCCCGATGATGATGGCACCCTCCCGGAGCATGCGCTCTGTAACCGTTGCGTTGTAGAGGCTTTTAAAACCTTTCAGGATTTTGCTGGATGCGCTCACCTCGTGGTCCTTGTGGCAAATCACATCCTTCAGGGCGATGACCATTCCGGCCATACGACCGGGATTGCGGCCTGCACGGAACTGCGAATCCAGCTCATCGGCTCTTTGCAGCGCTTCTTCTGCATAAAGCTCCAGGAACGCGTTCAGGTTCTTGTGTGTTTCACAGGCCTGCAAGCACTGTTCCACCAATGCCCTGCATGTAACGACACCCGCTTCCAAATCGGCGCGGAGTTTAGAATATTGGGAATAAGCGTACAAGGAAGCAGCCTTATTAACCCTTATTTCTTGTCGTTCGGCTGTTCTTTCGCCGAGTCTTCGATTTCGCGCTTTACGTTGTTCTTGGCATCGTTGAATTCGCGGATGCCCTTACCCAGGCCGCGCATCAGCTCGGGGATTTTTTTACCTCCGAACATCAACACCACAATGAGTAAAATCAGGATGATTTCAGGAGTGCCCAGAGAGCCGAGCAGTAAAAAAACTTGGTGGTTCATGGTGAAAATTTCCTCAAAAATAGCAAAACCGCAGGCAAAAGCACCCTAAAACCTTTACAGACATTATTTTCGCGACGAAAGTTAGGCCATGAGCGTCAGCCAGATTATCAGCGAATTGCGGGGCAACCTGGAAAAAAACCTGCAACATACCCTCAGTGAATTCAACCGTTTGCGCGCCGGCAAGGCCAGTCCTGACATGCTGGGAAGCGTCATGGTAGAGTATTACGGTGCCATGTCTCCTTTGGCCCAGCTTGCCAATGTGTCCACTCCGGATTCACGCACACTGGTCATTCAACCTTGGGACAAAAGCCTGATTCGCCCGGTAGAAACAGCCATCATCAACGCCAATCTTGGCTTCGCACCCAGCAACGACGGCGATACTATTCGAATCAACATCCCACCGGTTACGGAAGAACGTCGTAAGGAACTGGTGAAGTTGTCTAAACAGGAAGCGGAACACGGAAAAGTAGGAATCCGCAACCTGCGCAAGGAAGCCAACGAAAAAATCAAGAAACTTCAAAAAGACGGCCTGAGCGAAGATGACGCCAAAGCGGGCGAGGAAGAAGTTCAGAAGCTGATTGATGCCTACATCAAAAAAACTGATGAGGCCACCGTTCAGAAAGAAAAAGAAATCATGACGGTTTAATTCCGGTCTTTCAGGCAGGTACGAAGCGCAGCAGTTCGCGCACCTTAGAGGCTTTCGCCTTCAACGCATCCATATTTTCGGCCATCACTGTTACGTGGCCCATCTTGCGCATGGCCCTGATGCTGCTTTTGTTGTACAAGTGAATATATACCCCGGGTATGGCGAGTGCCGCGTCGGCTCCGTCTAAGCGATATGCACCTTCCAGACCTTCCGGACCGAGCAGGTTGATCATGGCGGCAGGCTGAATCAGCGACGGATCTCCCAGCGGAAGGCCGCAGAGGATGCGGTTCAGTTGCTCGTACTGGCTGGTGTAGCAGGCTTCAATAGTATGGTGACCGCTGTTGTGCGGGCGGGGCGCTATTTCGTTAATCCAGACATCGTCGTTGCGGTCGATAAGTAATTCCACGGCAAAAACGCCTACCCCGTTCAGGGCGCTGACTGCATCCATGGCCAGGTTCCGGGCTCTTTGTTCCAGCGAAGCAGAAACTTCCGCAGGCATAAACAAGAATTCTACCAGGTTCGCAGTGGGGTGGAATTCCATCTGGATGGAAGGCCAGGTGCAGCTGTTGCCCTGTTCATCGCGGGCCACGATTACGGCGAGTTCCAGAGCGTCTTCCACAAATACTTCCAGCAGAGAAGGGGCATCAAATGCCGGTTTATAGCTGCCGTTCATCAGGTCTTCTCGGTTGAAAATATCCACGCCCCTGCCGTCGTAGCCTCCGGTGCGGCTCTTGGCCACCAGTCTGGAGCCCGGCAGTTCCGCGCAGGCTGCCTTCCACGCATCCGGGCCGTAAACCAGCCTGAAAGCCGTAGTGGGCAGTCCGTGGTCGTAGTAGCATTGTTTTTGACGGCCCTTGTCGCGGATGATGTCCAGCACCTTCGGCGAAGGGATGATGCGCTTGCCTTCCCGCTCCAGCTCCAACAGGGTTTCCACCCCTACATGTTCAATTTCAAAAGTGAGCACATCGCAGGCGGCTGCAAGATTGCGCAGGGCCTCCGGGTCGTTCAGGCTTCCGCAGATAACCCGGTCGGCAACGGCAGATGCCGGACATGCCGCATCCTGTTCCAGCACAATATTCTTCAGGTTCCAGGGTCTGGAGGCCTCTATGAGCATCTTGCCCAGTTGCCCTCCGCCGATGATGCCGATGGTTCCCCGAAAGGGAAAGTTCACGCCTTCTGCTTGTTCAGCCATTGAAATGCTTTGAGTAAATACTTCAGATAAATAAAAGGCAAGAAGCTGAAATAACCATTTTTCCTGAGTGAAAGATGGTCTTCCCTGTTTGCTTCCATACGCGCCTTGAACCCTGCGTTGCTGGTGCCTCCGTCGCGCATGCGCACGCTCACAAATTTGCGGTATTCCACATGCAGTTTGTGTTTCAGGATGAACCGAAGCAACAGGTCAAAATCGGCAGAGATGCGGTAGGATAAATCAAAGTTGCCATACTTCAGGTAAAGTTCTCTGCGTACGAAGCAGCCAGGATGTGGGGGCTGATGACCGATGCGGAACATCCAGGGTTTCCAGCGGGTGCACGAATAATAGCGGCGCACGCGATGCATATCTTCCGGGTCGCAAATCTGCACGTCGGTGCAAATCATCTCCGCCTTGCTTTCCCGGAACATGTCCACTACCCTGCTGATTACCGAGGGATGATCAAATACATCGTCGCTGTGCAGCAAGGCGATGATGTCGCCGGTGGCTAAAGCAATGCCTTTGTTGAGGGCATCATAAATACCGCGGTCGCGTTCTGATACAAAGTGCTGCACCGCCTGACCATAGGAGCGTACCAGATCCTGAGTTCCATCGCTGCTGTTGCCATCAATGACAATGTATTCGATATCCGGATAATCCTGTGCCTGCACAGATTCCATGGTTTCCTTCAGCGTGGCGGCTGAGTTATAGGTGGCGGTAATAACCGAAACCCTCATGCCTGCACCTCCCGTTTGCGCACTGCCGTGGCAGGAATACCGGCATAAACGGTATATGCTTCGAGGTTTCTGGTGGCAATGGAACCTACAGAAAGCACGCTGTGGCTATGGCATACAATGCCCGGACAAACCACGGTTTTGGCGCCAATCCAAACGCCGTCTTCCAGGGTGATGGGGCCGGTAATCAGGTCGAAGCTGCTGATGCGGTAGTTGTGGTTGCCGCACAGGAGCATGGCGCCCTGAGAAACGCATACGTGGCTGCCTATTTGAACTTTGTCAAGATTGTCAATCCATACCTGTTCGCCAATCCAGCAATGGTCGCCGATTTCAAGATTCCAGGGGTATTTGATGTTGATGTAGGGTTTCAGCACCACTCCGGTTCCGACGCGTGCACCAAACAGACGGAGCAGGCTTGCCCGCAATCCGCCGAAAGGCAGGAAGCTGTTTATAATCAGGGCATTTACCAGATACCACAAGGTCATTTTGAGGCGGCCTGCACCCGGTTTGTAATGACTGTTGTTGAAGGAAGCGAGGTTTGTTTTCATACGCCGAACAGCTTTTCGTATTGAGCGAATGCGCTGTCGGAGTAGGCTTGTGCTTTGGCCAGGTTCATAGCGGCATGGCTCATGTTTCGATATTGGTCACTGTTCATGCGGTATGCGTTTTTGAGTGCATCCAGCCAGGCCTCCGTTTGGCTCACCTCCAGGTCCATACCGGCTTGCAGCGCAGCCAGGTTTTTCCAGGGGGTATTGTTGCCAATCAGCACCGGGAGGCCGGCGGCCAGCGCTTCAAATATAGCATGACCAAAGTTCTCGCCCAGCGTGGGCATGATGAACCAATGCGCCTTTTTGAGTTCGGGTTGCAGTTGTTCCGGGTCCAGGAAGCCTTCCCAATGTGCATGCACATGTTCAGGAAGTTTGTTCATTGCTTCGCGGAAGGATGCCACGTAGCGCTCATCATTTCCCGGTGCCCCATAGAAAACGATGTTTACCGGAAAGGTCAACTGCTGCAATAACTGCAACACAAACAGGTTGTTCTTTTCCGGAGAAATGCGTGCCACGCTGACCAGCTTCAACACCGTTTCAGCCTCGCGCTCCAGCGGAGGCAGGCTCTGGGGCAGGGCGGCCATATTGGTGGCCCTGAAAATCAACGCACGCGGAAAGACCGCTTTAATATAATCGGCTTCAAAATCATCCACCGCCTGGAAACGCACCTTGCGAAAGAGGCCCAACATCCAGGCTGCTTTAAGAAACAAGCGCTTGCGCGCCCCTTTAAACTGCAATGCAGTTGGATGCAGCATACCTCTGGGTGCCAGCACTACCTGCTTACGACATATCTGTGCAGCCAGCAAAGGCAAAAGCGAATAATGCAGGGAGAATATTCCTTGCAGATAAACCAGGTCGGGGTTTTCGTTTCGAATATGGCGAATGGCGCTATGCAGTCCGCCTTTCGTACCATAGAAGATGCGTTCGTTTTGTTTTCCGCTGACCCATTGGTCGCTGACTACGCCCTGCATGGGTTCGCTGCTTCCGTATTCATAGGCTGAGGTCGCCACACTGAAGCGGTATCGGTCTTTCAGGCGTGCAATGAGGTTCACCATGCTGCGCACGGGACCCCCGGCGCGGAAGGCCGGCTCGTACCAGTCTATGAACACCAGAATGTGCATCAAAGGGTCAACTTGTTTCGGCGTATGTAATGCCCCATCACGATGTACACCCATACACGGGCCCATGACAACGTTTTATCGCCGGCGCGGAAGCGGTGCCACAGTTGTTCTACTTCGTGGCCATTTACTACCTGAATTTCCTTCAGGGCCATGATTCCTTCTTCGGCCAATGAGGCCATGGGTCCGCGCAGCCATTCTTCCCAGGGGAAGGTAAAGCCCATTTTCGGGCGATTATACACTTCTTCAGGAAGCAGATGCCCGAAGGTGTCAATGAGCAGTTTCTTGCCCGGCTTCAGCGGTTTAAACGCGTCAGGCAGAGACAGAACATATTCCAGCAATTGCAGATCCAGAAAAGGACAACGGATTTCGAAGGCATGGGCCATGGCCATCTGGTCGCTGTCGCGCAGCAGGATATTGGGCAGATAGGTTTGGAG
This sequence comes from Bacteroidota bacterium, assembly GCA_018969565.1. Lineage (GTDB taxonomy): Bacteria > Bacteroidota > Bacteroidia > NS11-12g > UBA955 > REEB481. Next base: position 10,187 of record JAGWYC010000001.1, read on the forward strand.
TTCTGCCAGGGTCACTTCTGTAACCACACGGCCTTCGGTTTTGATGTTCGAAACGGCCTCTGCGGCGGTATGGTAGGGCTTGGCGCTGATCAGGCCGGCCAGACGTTCCTCGTCGGTGATGCGGCGCAACTCCGGATACCATTCCCCGAAGGAGAAACCGGGGCGGCTCATGATGCTGTAGAGCTTGTCGGCGCGGGTTCCGGGTTTGAGGCGTCGGTACCAGTCGGCGAACATACGTCGCAACGGGGTGGGCATTTTTCCGAGGAAGCTCAGTTGCTGCATGCGCTGCGCCAGCGGAAACATCCAATAGCCGCCGAACAGTTCATCCCCGCCTAAACCGGAGAGCGCCACTGTTATACCGGCGCGCTTTGCGGCACCCGAAACCACATAAGTATTTACCCCGTCGGTAGTGGGAAAATCCATGGCATCCAGTGCGCGGAGCACATCCTGTTCAATTTCCTGAGGAGTGAGGATGATTTCGGTATGCCGGGTGTTGAATTTCCTGGCCACCTGCGCAGCGATGGCTGCCTCGTTAAAAGCTTCTTCCTGAAAGCCTATGTTGAAGGTTTGCAGTTCTCCCGGACGGAAGGAAGAGGCCAGCGCTACCACGATGCTGCTGTCAATGCCACCGGAAAGAAAGGCGCCGAGGGGCACATCGCTCACCATGCGTTTCTCCACGGCGTCGTGCAGCAGCTTGTTTACATCCTTCTTCACCCGTTCATAGGGGCCTGTAACCTTGAATTTGTACCGTCCGTCCTGCAGTTCAAAGAAACGCTGCCGTGTGATGGTTCCCTGATGCCAACTGAGTTGCATACCGGGCATCAGTTGTTTCACCCCTTTCAGAATCGTATTGGGCGCGTGAACCGTTTGCCAGGAGAAGAACTCTGCAAGCGCCTGAGGGTCGAGCGTGTGCTGCACCCATCCTGAAGCCAGCATCCCACGGATTTCAGAGCTGAAAATCAGTTTCCCGTCGGCGTGGGTGTAATAGAGCGGTTTTTTTCCTAGGTGGTCGCGGGCTAAGGTCAGCGTTTGGCTTTGGTGATCCCAGATGGCCACGGCGAACATGCCTTCCAGTTTTGGAATGATATCAAGGCCCCAGCGGCAGAGGCCGGCAAGGATCACTTCAGTATCTGTCTGGCTTTTATAGGGGTAATCGGCAAGTTGCTTCTTCAGCCATTGATAATTATAGATTTCCCCGTTGAACACCAGGGTATAACGCCCGTCATGGCTGTGCATGGGCTGATGCCCTTCCGCAGAAAGGTCAATAATGCTGAGGCGCACATGAGCCAGACCGCAGCCGGGCGTGGTGAAAATACCCCGGTCGTCGGGGCCCCGGTGCCGGATGGCGTTGTTCATGTGCACCAGCCGGTCGTTGAGGCGGAAGGTATCTTCAAGACCGACTATGCCGTTGATGCCACACATCGCTGCGAAGTTGGTGTTTTCTCTTATTCGTTTGAAAACGATTTACCCATATCCAGGAAGCGCACTGCCCAAATTTCAGGACTATTTGCTGCGGCGAGCCGGCGACTGTCCTGCGCCATTTTGTACAATTCATGGTCAGGAGTCTTCATCATGCGCAGCAAAGCCGCTTTCAGGCCTTCTTTGTCTGAAGGTGCGAAACTGAGTCCGTTTATGCCGGGATTGAGGAAAGCGGAGGCTGCACCCACCGCTTCTGAAAGCAGCAGCGGGAATCCGGCAGCGGCATATTCATGTACCACCACACCCCAGGGTTCAAACACGCTGGGCAGCACAAAAACACCGGTTTCGGCAATCACCGGTCCCATCTGTTCCGGCTGAATGAAGCCCAGATGGCGGATATCGGGGTGTACTGCACGTTGTTCCCAGAGGGCTCCGGTTCCCGCGCACCAGAGTTCCCAGTCGCAGGGATATTCTGCCTTGGCTTCCTCAAAAGCCTGCCACAGGATATCGAGGCCTTTTGCAGGGATATAACGGGCTACGCACAAAAAGCGATGCGGAAATTGTTGTGCTTTACCGGAATCAAATTCATCCGCATAAGTATTGAACAAGGCTGTATCAGCGGTATAGGCTCCTTCCGTAATCTGATGGTCCTTAAAACCCAGCTTTTCTGCAAATTCACGCTGGGGTGCACCCGGTATAAACACATGGCGGAAGATGCGCGGAAATACCTGTGCAGCAGCCAGCGTAAGCATTCGCTGCTTGAATGTACCGGTGTAGTGATTATCGAAACCTGTAGTAAACACGTAGGTTTTACGCAACTTCCAGGCTACCTTCAGCACTGCGCGACTGGTCCAGTCGGCCACAAAAACCAGTTGAGGCTGCAAGGCGCGGATTTGTTGTTCGAGTTCTTTTGCGCTGAAGTGACTGCGGTCCACGAGGCGCAAACCGGGTTGATTCCCGAAATTAAAAGGAGCCTCCGGATTAACAGGCAGGCAGAACACCGTAAGTTCATGACCTGACTTAGCGGCCGTTGCACGCAGGCATGCAAGCATGTATGGAGCCAGTTCACGGAATATCACTGCCACCCTCAGCGATGTGCCTGTATTGATACCGTTCACGTTACCTTTGCCTGACAGGTTTTTCTGTACATCCATGCGTGTTCAATTATACGACCCATCCTGGAAAGAACGGGTGATACGCCTGACTTTGCATGAATATCCCTTCATGGAGTCGTGGTTCAACAGGCGGTTTGAAGCCTTATACGAACATCCTCTGCAAGAAGGTCGTTGTCGGATATTGCTGGCCACGGAAGGTGAGGCGCTGGCCGGCATGGTTTCATACGTTTACTGGCCACTGGAAGGCACGGGAAAAAACTGCCGCAGCTATCAGATTCTGGGGGTTCTGGTTTCGCCGGATTTCCGCGGTAAGGGGGTCTTTGCCACCCTGCTCGATGCCATGAAACAGGCCGGAACAGATGACAAGGCTGATTACCTTATCGGATTCCCGGTTCCTGCATCCAAACCTGCGTTTGTCAAGAAAGGCTGGACTCATGTTTTCGACCTGAGCTGGTATATCAGACCGCTGAGTATTTTGGCGGCATTGCGGCGCCGCGCGTTTAAGGGAGGCGCATTTTCATCAGAAGTTCCTGAAAACCTCGAAAGCGACGGATTCATGCAGACCGCTGCCGATTCCAACTTCTGGAAGTACCGCAGGGGGCTGATGCCTGAATGGCCTTCCTGGTGGCATGAATTTCAAAAAGACGGTTACCGCGTTTGTATTCAGTTCCGTATTGGCGTTCGGAAAGGACTGAATGAAGCCATTATAGGGAAGATTTATCCCGGTTCTGCGCCGGCGACAATAATACGTGCTGCTCTGCGAAGCTTGTTCGGTGCATTGCGAAAAGAAGGCAGCACGGTATTTGTCAGCTTGGCCTTGAATCCATCCTGCAAAACAGAAACGCTCAGAGCCGTTGAAAAAATGTTTCTGAAAACGGGAAAGCAGATCCATTTCATCAACATGAGTTTCTCCGGTAACACAGATGGGTTTAGTCCGGAGGACTGGAACATGATGAGGGGCGATATAGACACCTGGTAAAACGATGCACTATCAAAAACAACTCCATCCGCTTACCCATCTGATCAAGGCTGCCCTGGGAAACCTGCTGTTCCCAATTACCGGTTTTCCGCAACGTTCCGGAGATTTGCTGGTATTGAATTTACACAGCACGCCTTTGTCTTCTATTCAAAGTCTGCGTGCTTTAATCACGTTTTTAAGCAGGCATTACACCCTGCAACCCGCCTCCTACCTGGAAGAACATTACTCAGGTGCTTCCATGGAAGGAAATAAAAAGCCTTCTGTTGTGTTCACGTTTGACGATGGGCTGCGCAACAATCTGCATGCCGCTGCGTTGCTCGAGGAATTTGGTATCAGCGGTCTTTTTTTCGTTGTACCCGACTTTTTTCTTTCCGAAGAAAACGCTCAGGAGACCTATTACCGTACCCACATCAGACGTATCATCAACCCGCATTATGACCATTTGCCGGAAGATTTTTGCGCCATGCGCAGCGAAGAACTCCGCGGGCTGAAGCAAAGGGGGCATGTTATAGGCTCGCACAGCATGAGCCATACAATGGATAAAAAGCAGGATGAAGCACAATTGCAACGAGAAATTGTAGCTTCTAAAGAAGTCATAGATCGTTTACTGGAACAGGAAACCACACATTTCTGCGCTCCATTTAATTCACTACAAAGTGTATCACCAAGAGCCATGGAGTTGATTGCGGCACACTATCGTTATTTCCACAGCACCTTTCCTGGGAGCAATCTGGAGGATAAAAATCCCATGTTTGTACGCCGGGTAAACGTTGAAGCCTTCTGGCTGAAGGGCGCGGTAAAATTCGCGTGCAGCGGGAGCGAATGGAAACGCTGGAAACAGGATGCTGAAGCTTTTATCAATCTGGGTAAAAACACCTGATACAAGAAGATGTTCCGACTGCTCACCCTGCTGATGGTTTGCTCCGTGTTCATGGACGACTTCTTCTTTTTCCGTGCACCTTTTGACTTTTACTATTATTATCTTATTTACCTGCTGTTTATCATAAGTGTAATAGTAAAGAATAGAAGTCTGAACCTGCTTCCTTCCTGGTTTACCTGGTTCATGCTGGTGTTATATGGCATCAGTCTTGCCGTCAGCAGCACCTACGATACCCTCGGTTTTCACCTGGTAAAACAATTTCTGGGTATAACCTATTCAGCGATTGCATTTTACCTCTTGCTGAAATCAAACAGTTTCAATATCATGAAGATATTTAACATATATCTTCAGGTGGCTTTCTGGGTGGCGCTTTGGGGTTTGTTTGTGGAATTCCTGATGTTGAACGGGATATTTATTTCACAAAAAATCAAAACTACCACTACAGGCTTCTACCGTGTGTATTCGATCATGGGCGAACCCTATTTTCTGGCTGTTGCCCTGATGCCTGCCATGTATTATTGCCTGTACAGGCTGATCAACGAAGCTTCCTACCGCTATAACATCAGAAATCTATTTCAGGGTGGGGTGATATTTGTGTGCTTTGTGCTGACCTTTTCTTCTGCGGGCTACATGGGTCTGATTCTGATGGTGGTCATGTATATGTACAGTGCGAATTATTTTTCAATAATCGAAGGCAGGCTTAAGTTTCTGATAATGCCCGTGATTATTATCTTGTTTTTTACATTTTACAATAATCTTAAAGATGCCTTTTATGAATTCCAGGTTCGGGTGGACGATACGCTGTCAATGTTCCAAACTAAAGATGGCGTTGTTGATGTAAAAAAGATGTCAAAAGTGAATTCAAGCACCTTTGCCTTATACACCAACTATATTATTGCAAAGGAAAGCTTTCAGCGCAATCCCTTGTTTGGATCAGGTCTGGGCTCCCATCCTATTAACTACGACATCACCTTTGCCAAGTATTTTCCTGCTGATTTCACAGAGCGGTTCGGAACCTTCAACAAGTTTGATGCTAACAGTTTATTCCTGAGGCTCATGTCAGAAACAGGGCTATTTGGCCTCACTATGCTGTTCCTGTTTCTATTCAGGTTTTTTATGGGGAAGAAGTATATAGTAAATCCTCATTTACGCGAAATAAATATAGTAAATCAAGGTATTTTTATCTTGATTATAGTGCGCCTGATTCGCACGGGAAGCTATTTCGGGAATGGCTTCTTCCTGTTCATTTTCATGTATTATTACACCAACAGGATTGCAAAGGGTAAAATCAGGGTTCCCTGGCTTAACTACGACGGGAAAAAAACAGCCGATTCGCCTCCTGCAAGCGCTGAAGGCTTAGCCGGGCAACCTTCTCCCAACTGAATTCAGCAGCTTTTTTCGCCGAGGCAATCTGCATGGCGTGTAGTTGGTTCGTATTGCTTTGTAATAGCTCCAATAATGACGCTTTTAATGACGAAGCGCTGCCGGGTTCAATTAAACGACCGTTGGCGCTGGAAACCAGCAGCGATACGGCTCCAACATTGGTAGCCAGCACAGGCAGCCCACTGGCCATGGCTTCGAGAATTACGGTTGGCATACCTTCACTGTACGAAGGACAAACCAGGATATCCGAGCTGTGGTAAATGGTACGTATCTTCTGCTCGTCTCGGAGGGGACCGTAATAATGTACCTGTGGATGCTTCACCCTGTGCTCCTGCGGAATATCGCCGATGAAGGAGAACCTGAGTTGTTCTGGGAAAACATCAAGCACTTCAGGAATAACCTGATTGAGCAAATCGAGGCCCTTGCGCCATTCGTAACGCCCCACAAACAAAATCGTGCGTACAGTAGAGGTTTTATCTCCCTCAACCTTTTCTAGCCATTGATCATCTATGCCTACGGGCAGTTCAATGATGTTGCGCCCCGGAGCTTCTTTGCGGATAATATCCGATAATTTCCCCCCAAGCGAAACCACCGCATCTGCCCTGCGCATCAGTTTTCTTGCAGGAATACGGAGCATCAGGCCATTCATCCGATTCCTGATACCACGAAGAGGCTGGAACATCTCCATGCCATGCAGGTTCAGCACTACAGGTGTTGTTTTTTGGGCTGAACAAACACTCTTCCAGCCACTGAAACCCTGCACATAAACCGCATCAACCTTGTGTTCCCTGATGATGCGGTCAACGGCCCTGCTGTACTGATAGTTCCGAAACAGATAATGTCCGGGAAATGAAGGAACAGCAGGCCAAGGCACATAGATACAGTGGATGGCCTTTTGCTGTTGTTCTGTAAACACCTGCTCAGGCAGCAGGTCGCGGTGGGGATGAAACAAGAACACCCGGGCCCCGGCTTCGGCAAGGTGGGCAGCGAGCTTCGCTGAATGTTTCTGCATTCCGCCTATACTCAGGGGAAACAGCCCGTCGGTAACCAGGGCTATGCGAAATGGCTCAGGATGTATGCTGCCTGTTGATTCCATGTGTATTTGCTGAGGATTTTATTGCGGAACTGCGCCCCCATGGCTGCACGTTCCTCGGGGTGTGAAAGCAGGTATTTCAGCGCTTCAGCAAGTGCAGGCACTCCGGGCTGCACCAGCCAGCCATCCTGCCCATGCACCATGACATCATTCACCGGTCCATTGTCCGGAGCTACAACGGCTTTACCCAGAATACCATATTCAAAAATCTTCATGGGGCTGCCATACCAGTTGCTCTTAGGCATCACGGTCACATCCATGAGTGATATATATTGATAAACCTCACTGTGGGGCACCTTTCCCGCGAAGATTACCCGTCCTTCTCCCAGGGTTTCCACAGCCTGTTTCTTCAGGGCTTCTTCATTCATACCGCCGCCTACAATCAGCAGCACTGCATTGGGAAACTCCGCTTCAGCAGCCGCAAAAGCATGAATCAGGTCGTCCAGGCCGTGATGCGGGAAGAAAGAGCCCACAAAACCTATAACCTGTTTGCCCTGCAACTGCCAACGAGTACGCAACAATTCAATTTGTTTTTGATCCGTATGAACTGCCTGGGGATCTATACAATTAGGAATTACTTCGATTTTCTCGGCCGGATATCTGTACCTGCTTGCCAGGAAGTCGCGGAGCACCGAAGAAACCGCAAACACCTTATTGGCGGCATGGATTTTCCTTTTTTCGATGGCATGGCCAAGAGGATGCAACAGCGAGCGCCCTTCCCAATGTCGCATTTCTTCAATAAAAGGCGCATTTACCTCCAGAAAATGTGGTACACCTGTACGGCGACAAACCTGCATGCCTGAATCCTGCATGTATTCGCTGCGTTCATACACCAGGTCAGGCTGAAATTTCCGAATGGCCGTTTCCAGTGAGGCGGCGGCAGTGCGGTCAAATTTTCGTATTCCCACATCTTTCAGCGCATTATAGATTCGTTCAGGCAGGCTTTTCTTCAGCAGTTCCTTCATGGATTGTCGGCTGCCTTCCTGAGCAAATTGCTTTTTTTCTTCGGGAAGCGTTCCTCCCATCACCACCGGCAACACTTCATGACCCAGATTTCTGAAGGCCTTGATGGTTTCCCGTTGATGCGTGCTGTAGCCTACTTCGCTGACAATATCATGGGTTGGATGGGGGGAGAAATAAATGATGCGCACGGATGGCAAAGGTACATTACCGGCCTAAGCAGGTAAACATCAACCGTTTACGGGCAGCGGATTCATTTGGGCGGCCGCGTAGATATCCTCTGCTCTGTATGTTTTTCTCGGAATATTGATGCTGTCGCGATGCCAGGTATCGGGGATTTCCTGACCGTTCAACAGCATATCCAACCAGGGCAGATAGGCAGCCGGTGTATCGGGGCGCTGTCGCACTTCGCGCAGGTAATCCATATCGGCAATACCCATGCGTTGAATGAAAATGAATACATTCTGCATGCTCCACAAATCCACTTCGGGGCCCTTGGCATTTCGGGTTGGGCCAAAATACTCGTCTTCCAGAATCGCCTTGAAATGGTCTCCTTCAGGGTACCACTGATAGGTTTTTTGGGCTGAGATACCCACCGCTCGTTCCAGACCGCACCAGTAAATCACTTTTCTGAGGGGCATTTTCAGGGCTTTGAGAATGGGGTTGCTGCGCAGGCCGTCGGTGCCGCGTTTCTTATCCGGAGTCCACAATTGCAGGGTGGTACTGTAGGCAGGAGGCATGAAGACCACATGAGGCTCCCAGGCATCAATGGTATGCACAGGGTATTCCTTCTGGGTGAAATGTTTGGCCACGCGCATCCTGGTTTCAAGGGTTTTTTCATCCACCTCCACCTTTTTGTCGAACAGCATGGTTTCGTAACCGCTTCCATAAATCGCGGCGGTGGTCAGGATGTAGTTATTGTGATGGTGGATACAATGGGCCGCCTGCCCGGCTTTATAATCCTTCATGGCCGGGAAGAAGTGTATTTTCAGGTGGAAATCAGTACATTCATAGATGTAGAGGAAAGGAATGTTATACTGGCTCCACACCTGGGCTTTGTAGCCTTCGTCGTCAAAGTTGCGTTGAACCACGGCCTTCAGAAATTCCTTATCTGCGCCCATTTCCTGAAGGATGGCACCGGCATGACTGTGGAATTCAGGGCGGTTTTCATAATCGTGGTTGAGTTTTTTCAACCGCTCGATGTAGGGATGATGTTCAAAAACCTGGGTGCTCATGGAGATGTTTGTGCAAATTTAATGCGCACCGGATGGACTCACTGATGTTTCCCCACCACCTGAACTGATTTTCGGCAGGAATTCAGCCTCTTAGGTTGTTTGCCTGTGGCGGGCTGCTTCGTCAAGGATGTTCAACACTTTGCGCACCTGATAATCGAGCGTGTATTCTGAGTAATCAAATTCCTTGTTAAAGGGCATGCTGCCGTCCTTCAGTTTCATCATGTCCACTACGAACTTTTCAGTGTCGAGATAACGGTCCATGATATAACCGATTTGCCCCCCGGTAATAATGGTGCTCAGCAATCCCGGACCAACGCAGGCGATAATGGGTTTCCGGAATTTGATATAATCATACACTTTGGTGGCCACGCTGTTGACCATTTCGGGTCGCTGGAACAGGAGGAAGGCATCGGACGCCGAGAGACTGGCTGCAAGGTGGTCCTGCTGCATATAGGCATGGCGTTCCACATTGGGCAGCGGGTTGCGGTCCATAATCTGTTCCATTTCCCGGTCTCCATTGCCGATAAATACAAATCGAAACGCACCCGGATATCGTTCCTGGAGCACTTTAACATTGTTCAGGAAATGTTCAAACACGGGTTCGCACCCCCTACCGATATTACCGGCGCAGGTAATGGTAAATGCCTGGTCGGCAGCCTGTTTTTCTACGGGAATAGGGTTGAGCAGATCTGAAACAGGATTGAGGATGAGGTGGTAATTACCGGGACAAATAGCCGACAAATAAGCGATGATATCGGGGCAGGCCGCCGTGATTGCATCCGAAGCGCGCAATACCTCTTTTTCACGGGCTGCTTCATGAGCAAATCGGGTGGGACTAAGCGCGCGGATACCATAATGGAAACCAATAGTCCACCGGTCGCGGAAATCACTGAGCAGAACCAAATGCGGGAACTCTTTCTTCAGCATTGCACCACAATAGAGATAGCTGAACGGCGCACCGGTGCAAATCAGGGTTTTTATTTGATGCTGTTGAATCAGTTTGCGCGATAGAGCGAGCATACGCGGGATATCGAGCACGCCGGTGTCATAAACAGTGCCCTTCACCCGCAGTTTCATCATGAACAGCGCTGCGCGGTAATATAGTTTACCCCATACACTGGACGGGCCTTTCTGAAGGATGGCCGGATACACGGATTTAAAGCGATGTACCCGCTTATTGTATTCAGCAAATTCATCAGGTATATCCTGTTGGGCTGTTATTAGGTGAACATCTAAGCCCGACTCCAACATGCTACGTCCAAAAAGTGCCCAACGCCGACCGCCAACACCGTGTTTGGTTCCAAGTTTTCCTGAGAGAATAAGTATTGGTCCTGTTTTCACTTTAAATACTACTAAAATCTAAAGTTGAATAATCTCCTCAATAAACCACTTGGGGTTGACAGGTAATAACTCGAGTACACCAAGGGTCTTCTGTTTTACACTACATCCGCATGTACTTCGCTTTTGTCGTCGGAAATGCGGTTTGAAGTATCAGATTTTGCTCCGCAAATATCCGCTTTCGTTCAATAAATATTCCTTAAGATAAGCTATTTTTAAGTACATATTTTGGATTTGTGCTTTGCAGGCATAAACCTCATTCCGGTTCTCCTGAGGATGCTTCCTCTGCAAGGTTTAGATGAACCGTTTGCATGCCAAGCGTGTTGTACACTAAGGTTTGTTTTCCCCGAAAAGTTATTTCCAGAAAAGACTATGATATACCCGTCCGCATGCTGAACATCGAATACGAAGAAAAGTGAAGCATCATTCACCTAATCCGTCTTGCTGCTAAACGATCATGGAAAAAGGCCTTTCACAAATGTCAAGATTATGGGTTCAAAGCGGATGTTTTTTTCAGGATTTTTTTATGCGTAACTTATCTTTGCTCACGTAAACAGCTGATAATCATGATTTCAGAAAAAGCAGTCATCGGAAAAAATGTTTCCATCGGTGCCTATTGCGTGATAGAAGAAGGGGTGGTGATTGGAGACAATACCACCATCAAGAACTACGTAGAGTTGCGCAAGAATACCATTATCGGCGAGAACTGTTACATAGATTCGAGGGTTTCAACCTCAGGCGACTGCAAGGTGGGCAACAATGTAACAGTGCGTTACGCATCTATTCTTGCCAGAGGTGTTGAAGTAGGCGATGGCACCTACATCTGTCCCAAAGTGATGACCAATAACCTGAATACCGGTCAGGCACAGATTGGCGGTGCTAAAATTGGCCGCAACTGTTTTATTGGCACCAATACCGTGCTGCAACATGGTATTACCCTGGGCGACAATGTGATTACCGGCAGCCTTTCGTTTGTAAATAAGAATATTCCCGAGGGGGAGATTTGGTTCGGCAATCCTGCCAAACCCTACAAAAAAGAAAAATAAGTGTTTTAATGGTCGGCCTTTTCGAGTATAGGCCTCAGGTTTTTTACCAATTGCTCCATTTGGAATTCAGAAGTGAACTCTTTGTTGCTGTATGCCCGGTCAAATTCAATCGCGCCATCAGCCAGACGCAACAATTCATCAGCCGCAAGCGCCTCTGATTGTCTGTGGTCAAGTAAAAGCCCCAGATTCTTTTCCTGAATCAACTCCGCCAGTTTGCCTTTGAGTTTATAAGCCACCAGCGGCTTTTTAAAAACTATGTAATCGAAGAACTTTGTTGGAATACTCTTGGCCAGCACCTCTCTGTTGAATATCAGAAAAGCGTCTGCAGTGGCCATGAATGCTCCTAGTTCCTGCTGCGGCATCCTGTCCACAATATTCAAGCCGGGTATTTCTGCCTGTCTGAATTGTTGTACCACCTGTTCATTCGGACAACCGACCAGAGATACACAGAACTTTCCCGGGTGACTTGTCTGCAACATGCGCAGTGCGTTCAGGAAGTGGTTGGTCTGTACCTCACAACCATCGGAAATATTTCCAACGTGTACCAGATGAAAACAGTTTGGTTTGGGATTTATAGCCTCAGACGGTTTCCGTACCTGAAGCATTGGCGAAACAGCGTTATACAGGAGCAGGTAGTCACGCGGGTGAATTTGCCTGAGGTAGTCGGCTATGTCCTCGCTGGCCACGGTAACCAGATCTGATTGCCTGATCACGGCCTGTTCACACGCCTGTTCATAAGCTTTACCGGCTTTATTAAGCGTGCGCATCCCATAATTAAACCCTTCGGTCCATTTATCGCGAAAGTCGGTAACCAGCACCAGTTGTGGAAATTCCTTCTTCAGCAGTGTTCCGTAGTAGAGAAAGCTGAACGGTGCACCGGTGATAATGCACACACGGATTTGTTCTTTTTTAATGATGCTTCTGCATTGTTTCAGAAACTCATTTTTGTCGCGTTTTCCAAGGTCGTAAACCGTTCCCCGGGTTCTGAGTCGCATACGCAGGAGCCAGAAGCGATAAGCTATTTTCCCTGCAAAATTTACAGGAATGGTATTGATGATGGCCGGAAATCTGGAATGAAAATGATGTATCCGGTGATGCCCGTTTTGAAGTTCTTCGGGAAGCTCTTTCCTGGTAGTCAGAAAATGCACTTTGTTGCCGGCTTCGCTTAAGGCCCGGCCAAACAAAGCCCAACGTCTGCCACCCACCCCGCCGCGCGTGCCGAGGTCGTAATTTACAATCAGCACAGCCCCCTGTATGCCTGATTCCTGCGCGGTCATGGGTCAGGAGTCCTGTGTTTGGGGATTCTGGCCCGATCCTTCCACCCGAACAGCGGGATGTCCATAATAGGTTCCCGGTTCAGAAAGACTTTTAGTTACAACGCTGCCCTGCCCCAATACCACATGGTCTGCAATACTCACCTTGTTGCGAATGGTAGTTCCAATACTGATAAAGGCAAAGTCGCCTACCTGAACGGAACCCGCAATACATACATGACTGGTTAGAATACAGTGTTTCCCTATGTTGCAATTATGACCAATGTTGACAAAAGAGCCTATTTTGCTTCCGTATCCAATTTGTGTGGACCCCATGGCGGCGCGACGCACAGTGCTGTGCGGGCCGATGTCCACATAGTCTTCAAGCACAACCCTCCCAATTTGAGGAAACGGAATGTAGCGACCTTCCTGGTCATCAAATTCCAGGCCCAGCCCTTCGGTACCCAGGCTGGTATTATTGCGAATGATGCAATTTTCACCAATCGTGGTTCCCGGGAGAATGGAACAGCCTGAATGGACCACCGTGCCTGGGCCAATGGTCACATCGCTGCCGATGAATACATTATCGCCGATGCTGATGGTTTGATTGGCGCGATGCAATCCTACATGGTTTTCCGGCTCGGCTGTTTCTTGAAAGTAACGATGAAAAGCGCGTGCATAAACAAGCCTGGGCTTTTCTGCCGTGCTGAGCAAGCAAAGGTTGGGATAAGCTTCCTGCAGGTGCGACAATGACTGATGTATAATTACATATCCACAGTTGAACTCGTTTAGAACTTCTTCACTTCCTGCCCAGCAAAGGCTCTTTTCATGGTGATTACCGGGATAACCAATACCACTAATGATGTTTCCGGCTGATCCTAAAACTTCAAGGGACAGGTCAGCGGCAAGGTTTTCAGGGTGTATCGAGTTCATAATCAGCGTTTTAGGAAGAAGGGCTGAAATTTAAGCATCTTTTAATTCAATGCCGTACACGGTTTTTACCCCCTTTTGTTTTCGTTCTTCCCTGCGGCGAATACCTTCCTGGTAATAAGCCTCGAGCGATGGTGCCGGGTTATTGTAAAAACCGAAGAGTTTCTTGCTGCTTTCATCCATTTGGGCCGCGAAACCGTTCTCTGCAAAAATCTTATCCCACTGGAACTGTGGCTTCATGAATGATTTCCTCAGCACGTTGGCAATACAGCGGCGCTGTGCCCCATTGTGGTTGATTCCGCTGGCGTGGTAAGTGAGTGAGTTAAAAAAAAGCACGGAACCCGCTTTCATGGTTACCTGTACTTTGTGTTTTTCGATATAGTCGTCAGAAGGACGGTTGCGCAGGAGGTGTGAACCGGGAACAAACCAGGTAGCTCCGTTTTCAGCGGTGGTATCGTCAATGCAGTACAGCAGATTGAGGCTCAACATCACCTCCGGGGTAAACAGCGGTACATCCCGGTGAAAAAGGGTCGTGGGGTGGGTAAACTTGCTGGATGTATAAAATCCGTTGAAGGAATAATACAGATAATCCCCCAGCAACTCCTGAGCTATTTCCATTACCGGCTGAACGGCTGCAAGCGGCAGAAACGCTTTATCAAGACTGATGATGCAGCGAAGGGTGCCCAATTCGTTCTCATTAATATGCTCCGGGTTAAAGTTGGCTTCGTACTGATGAATAAGGCTGTCAAATGC
>JAGWYC010000191.1 GCA_018969565.1 Bacteroidota bacterium
GGCAATAGGGGTCATTGGAATACGCACCCCGTAATCCATTCTGCTCACGAACAGGTAATCGCCTACCATGAGGTTTCCTTCCATACTGGGCGTTGGAATCTTGTAGGCTTCGACATACAAGCCGCGAATCATGCCCGCCACATAAACAGCAAAGAACAATGCATCTGCCCATTCACGAACAGGTCCGTTTTTCGTAGGCATATACTTCTTTTTAAACTCTTCGCTGTGGCTTGGACCCAGATAGACAAGCTCTTTACGGGTACCCAGATAGGGCCAGTATATGAAAGGCAAAAGCACACCCAGACATTGTTGCCAGAATTGGAACTGTCCAAAGCTGCGCATCAGGTCAATGGTAATGGTGAAGCCTGCGATCACGTTCACCGCAGGAATCAGTAAATAAATCAGATAATGCCAGGGTCGGTTTACCAGTTTCAGCCAATACCACCAGCTAAGCACGGGTACAAATGCCAGCCATCCCTGAATGCCGGCCTTGCGAAACATGAAGAAAAGACCGGTTCTGCTCAGTGCAAACAGGCTGAGCGCCAGAACAATAAACAAGTTGAGGTTGGATACTTCCATGCTGTTTCAAAATTGCAGTAAATCTTTCATTCCAAAAACGCCGCTGCGTCCTTTAATAAATTCAGCCGCCAGTATGGCGCCAAGGGCAAAACCATCGCGGTTATGTGCGGTATGTGTGATGCTCAGTGTATCAATATGAGAACGATAGCTCACTTCATGTGTGCCCGGTACTTCATCAATGCGCAGGCTGTGTATAGGAAGCAGGCTATTTCCCAGAGTTGCTGTATCCGATAACTTCCATCCTGTATAATCCTGATGCTGCCGGATCAGGCCCTCGGCCAGGGTGATTGCAGTACCGCTGGGTGCATCTTTCTTGTGCACATGGTGCGTTTCAATGATTTCGGCCTGATATTCAGGATAGGCCTTCATCAATCCTGCTAAATACTCATTCAGCGCAAAAAACAAGTTCACGCCAAGGCTGAAGTTACTTGCGGTAAACAGGGGAGTACCGGTTTCTTTCGCCAGTAAAGCACATGCTTCGAAATGATCGTACCATCCGGTAGTTCCCACCACAACAGGAATTGACGATTTCAGACAAATGCTGATATGTTCCACCGCCAAATGAGGTGCGCTGAATTCAATGGCTGCATCTGTTTCTTTTAAAGCCTCTGCATTTACAGGATTTGCACTGTTGAAGCGGTGAACCACCTGGTGCCCTCGTTCAATGGCGAGTCGTTCAATGGTTTTACCCATTTTACCGTAACCGATTAAAGCCAGCTTCATTGGGCAAAACTAAGCATCTGCGGCTGCCGAATAATCTGTTTCTTTGAAGCCTGTGAAAGCTTCGCTGAAGATTGTCAAAGGAGCACTTTTGCTTCTATTCCTTATTTTATCCTACGCGGCCTGGTTGTTGTTTCGTCCGGCCACTGAAAAAAACGGTTTGCTGCGAATCTCCGGAAACACGAATTTGATTCAGTTGTCCGATTCTCTACAGGTGCAGTTTGGTCTTGCATCCCCTAAGGTTTTCCGTTTTGCGGCTAAGCTTATGGGTTACCCGGAACCTAAGCCTTGCAAGGTGCCCATTGCTGAAGACCTGAGCATTTTTGACCTGATTCGCTTCCTGAAGAAAAACAGCAGACAAACCGTGAACATTGTGCTTCGCTCCGGTTGGACGCCGGAACAAATGTGCCGATACATGGGCTCGAAACTGGAGTCTGATTCCGCAAATTTTTTTTCAGTTCTGAGCAGCCATACACTGAGTTCAGGCAAGCTTTGGCCTGATTCATTGTTGCCGGCTTTGTTCATTCCTGATACCTACAACTTTTATTACGCTGCCGGTGCACAGGATGTGCTGCAGCGTATGGCTTCATCCGGGATGTCTTTTTGGGAAAGAAAGCGCATTTCTCCTGATTCGGCGTTCGCTGTCTATACCCTTGCATCCATTGTGGAGAAAGAATCGCAAAGAGCCGATGAAAGACCAACAATTGCAGGTGTTTATCTGAATAGATTGAAAAAAGGTATGAAATTACAGGCAGACCCCACCGTAAATTATGCCCTTGGTGAATGGCGGGCACTTTTTTTCAAAGATTTGTCCGTGGAATCTCCTTACAACACCTATATGTACTTCGGATTACCGCCAGGTCCGATTTGTATCCCTTCCGTTCAGGCCATTGAAAGCGTGCTCAATCCCACACCCCACAAATACCTGTTTTTTGTTGCAAAAGGGGATGGCAGCGGCTACCATCGTTTCTCAGAAACAGATACGGAACACTACCGCAATATTGCCTTGCGCAAAAAGGAACTTTCAGCCTCCCGACCCTGAGGTCTTCAACAAGCTGCAGCATACCCGATGCTGTTGCGTCGGATGATCACGACCTCCATCGTTTTGTCTTCAAAGAAAATCACCCTGAAACCTAGTGTATCCGGCCCAAAGTGATGCGTTAGTAAACCGAGTAACCCGCACATTCTTAATTAAAAGCTCGACGCATGATCATCACCCTATCATAGGTCATCTTTGGCAGAATTGAAAAGCAGCACCGCCGCCTCAATGGTATTTTCCCCGGAAAAAGAAGGGCCTGCATAAGATATGGAGCGTCATTGTCAAATTCTGAAACATGGAAAGAAGGCCAGATTCTTTTCATGAAATCAGCAAAAAAAGAAAGCCCGGCACAAGGTGACGGGCTTTCGTGTAGAAGCTGTAAGGCTTTATTCTTTGATGAAACGAAGGCTGCACTGTTTTCCTGATGCATCTTCAGCCTGAAGCAGATAAACCCCGGAGGTAAGGGTGCTCAGATTGATGGATTCATGCATACCGGTGAAACGAGCCTGCAGTTGTCCTTGAAGGTTATATACGCTGATATTGCTCCAGGCCGAACCATAAAAATGCATTACCTCGGCAACCGGATTCGGGCCGAAGTGCATACTTCCCATTTGCGGAGCACTTACCGACGTTCCCGCAGCCTCACTGATGGTAAGTGTATTGGTATTTCCTTTGTCTCCGTTGTCACCTGAAGGATTTGCTGCTCCCAGTCCGGCGGTGTAGAAATTTACCGTACCGGTTCCGGCTGCCGGCGCCTTCCAGTTCAGATCAAATGTTCCGGTGCTGCTGGGAGTAGAATGCTCTCCGTAAATTCTGCTGTTAATGGTAACGGCTCTGGTTCCGGTGCTTCCGGCGGTAATAGTGCCGGCATTTACATTACCTGATGCCAGTGCAACGGTTTGAAAACCGTATCTTGGGTAGCCAAGACCAAGAACAATGATCCGAAGGGTGTAGCTTTTCCCCGGAGTATAGCTGGTTACAGGCAGTAAACCATCAAAAAGGCCGACGGTCACTGTAGGAATTACCGTTCCACCTGAATGACATCCGTTGCAATTGCCATTAGCAACCGGCCCGCCGGTTCGGTCAGCGTTCTGAGATGCACCCGCACCATTAGAGCTGTTGAGCAAAAGGAACCCAAGGGCAGATAAGAAGACCCCTGTGAGTATTTTTCTTTTCATGGATTTTTAGACAGAATGCGCAATGATAGGGTTGCCTGAGCAAAGTGAGGATATGATAATAATCTGTTGAAAAGGGTGAAGAAATATTCTTCGTGAAAACCATTTGTGCCCTGTGCTTGTATTATTTTCGCCGCGATTCATGAATCCATCCAGCTACCTGCCAATCGTTTTGCAAACAGCCGCAGCCTTAGGGTTTGTGGTACTGGTGCTTATCCTGACCCACCTGCTGGGCCCGAACAGGAAAACAGCCGCCAAACAGGAAAATTTCGAATGTGGGATCGAATCCACAGGTAATGCACGTTTTCCGGTTTCGGTAAAGTACTTCCTTACAGCCATTCTGTTTGTGCTGTTCGATGTGGAAGTGATTTTCTTCTATCCATACGCCGTCAATATGAAGGAAATGGGTTGGGAGGGCTTCTGGGCTGTGCTGATGTTCGTAGCCTTCTTCCTGATTGGTTTCTTCTATGTGAAGAAAAGAGGTGCTCTGGAATGGGAAAGATAATCAAGCGGTCATAACCTGGATAATCAAAATAGTTAATGGTAAAAATCGGAGAAAAACCGGAAGGACTGGAAGGACAAGGCTTCTTTGCCACCAGCCTCGACAAAGTAATCGGGCTGGCGCGCGCCAACTCTCTTTGGCCCCTTCCATTCGCTACATCCTGTTGTGGTATCGAATTCATGGCCACCATGGGTTCC
>JAGWYC010000192.1 GCA_018969565.1 Bacteroidota bacterium
GGCATAGCCGGAATCTAGGAATCTTTGGTAGTTATCCCTGAGGTTACAGGCCTCGGCGGTACAACCAGGCGTATCGTCCTTAGGGTAAAAGTACAGCACCAGTTTCTTGCCATGAAAGTCGGCGAGGCTCAGTGTTTTTCCATCCTGATTGAGGGCGGAGAAATTGGGGGCTTTTTGCCCAACTGCGGGTAAACTCATGATAAAAAAACACGTTCATTCGTAAAAGGTTCATCACGATAATCCGATAAGCCTGAACTTCATTTGCATACTGTTTTATGTTTGAATTGAACGAAGAAGCCAGACGAGTCATCCACGTGCTCACGCAGGAGCGGCCGGCAGTTGCCTTACTAACCGGACCTGCAGGCAGTGGAAAGAGCACCTTGATACAACGCTTGCGGGAGGAGGTATTTCCAGGAATGCTGCTGGCTGCGCCCACCGGTATTGCCGCCTTGAATATTCGCGGGCAGACGCTTCATTCTCTGTTCAGACTGCCTTTAGGGCCCTTGATTCCAGGCGATGAACGGGTGTTTAAACTCCGCTTTCGCAAAGAGCAATTGCAGTTATTCCGCAAGATGGAACTGCTGGTTATAGATGAAATCAGCATGGTTCGCGCCGACACCATGGATGCGGTAGATGGGGTATTGCGCATGGTCATGAGCAAGGATGAACCCTTTGGCGGCAAAAGGTTGCTGTTATGCGGAGACCCCTTTCAGTTGCCTCCCGTGGTTACCGGTGCAGAGATGCCATTGATTCGGGAATATTACGATGCGCCCTATTTTTTCAAAGCACGCGTTCTGGAAGAAACCGGATTCAGCAGTTTAAAGTTGCATACCATCCACAGGCAGCGCGACCGCAATTTCATCAGCATTCTGGAGCATATCAAACGGGGCATGCCCGAGCCGGAGCATCTGGAAACCCTGAATCGTCGCCTCCGTGCCTATGATGGCAGTGATTTCGGGATTATCCTGTGCAGCCTGCGCGCACAGGCAGAGCGCATAAACCAGATGAGAATGGAAGCACTTCCGGGGCAGGCAAAGTCATATACGGGCGTGCTCAAGAATCAGTTCAGGCAGGATCTGCTGCCTGTTGATGCACAGCTTCAACTAAAGCCCGGCGCTCAGGTAATGATGATGCGCAACGATCCAGAGCGCCGCTGGATGAACGGAACCCTGGCCAGGGTGGAAAGTCTGGGCGAAGATTGTATCAACGTAATCACGGAAGACGGAGAATGTTGTAAGGTTACCCAAGCTATTTGGGAACATATTGAATACCAATGGGATGCCGAACGCAAGCAAATTAAGGAGCAGGTTACAGGCAGCTATACCCAGTATCCCATTAAGCCGGCATGGGCCATCACCATTCACAAGAGCCAGGGACTTAGCTTTGAACGCGTACACGTAAACCTGGGTGGGCATGTATTTGCACCCGGACAACTCTATGTAGCTCTGAGTCGCTGTACTTCTCTGGAAGGATTAACCATGGAACGGATGCTGAAGCCCGGTGATTTTATCACCGACCCTTCGCTAACCGAATTCGCCGAAAGACTCTGAAAGAGCGTTTATTTTCTTCAGCCGTGGCTTAATCCACCCGCTCGATATGGGCGCCAAGCGCATTCAGCCGTGTTTCAATATGTTCGTATCCACGGTCAATCTGCTCAATGTTCTTGATGATGCTCACGCCTTTGGCACTCATTGCTGCAATCAGCAGGGCCACACCGGCTCGAATATCCGGGCTGCTCATCGTGATGCCGCGCAATCTTGTTTTGCGGTCCAGTCCGATGACGGTAGCCCGGTGCGGATCGCAAAGGATGATTTGTGCGCCCATGTCAATCAGGTTATCTACAAAAAATAGCCTGCTTTCAAACATTTTCTGATGAATGAGCACTGTGCCACGCGCCTGAGTGGCCGTAACCAGCGCAATACTAATCAAATCAGGCGTGAACCCCGGCCAGATAGCATCACTCACAGTAAGTATGGAGCCATCAATAAAAGATTCAATTTCGTAATGCTCCTGAGCGGGAATGAAAATATCATCACCGCGGAACTCCATCTTCACCCCCAGTCGTCCAAAAACTCTGGGAATAGGGCCCAGCATATCCAGTCGGCAATTCTTGATGGTGATTTCGCTTTGGGTAATGGCCGCCATCCCAATGAAACTGCCGATTTCAATCATGTCGGGAAGGCAGGTATGACTTGTTCCGGCCAAATAAGGAACGCCGGTGATGCGCAGCAGGTTGGAACCTACACCACTGATGCGTGCACCCATGCTGTTAAGCATACTGCACAACTGCTGAATATAAGGTTCGCAGGCGGCGTTGAAGATGGTAGTTTCGCCTTCTGCCATCACTGCGGCCATGATGATGTTGGCTGTTCCGGTTACAGAGGCTTCATCCAGCAGCATAGAAGCTCCGGTGAGCGGCTTGCCTGAAACGCGATACAACTTTTCTTCAGGAACATACTCAAATTGTGCCCCCAGACTCATAAACCCTTCGAAATGGGTATCCAGACGACGGCGGCCAATTTTATCGCCACCGGGTGTCGGTATAATTCCCATGCCATATCGCGCCAGCAGCGGACCAACAATCATGATGGAGCCGCGCAGAGCCGCAGCTTTCTTTCTGAATTCAGGCGATTGCAGATAATCAAGGTTGGGGTTTTCCGCCTTAAACTTAAAGTGCCCATGCGCCAGTTTGTCCACCTGAACACCTAACTCTTCAAGCAGTTCAATCAGCTTCAGAACATCGCGTATTTCAGGAATATTGGAAATCTGTACCTCTTCGGGTGTGAGCAAAACGGCGCAGATTACCTGCAATGCTTCATTCTTCGCACCCTGAGGGGTGAGTTCGCCAAAAAGACTGTGACCTCCTTCAATTCTAAAAGTACCCATCAACAATCAATCAAAACTTCCTGAAATTACGGTTACGGCGATTGAACTTACCGCCTCCTCCGCCCTGATTGCGGCCTGTATTTTGCCTTTGCTCCCGTTGTGGTCTGTTATGGAATTTGCGGTTTGTTATGCTCTGATCCTGGTAAACCTCCAGGCGCTCAGGATTCAGTTCCAGCTTGCCCTTGGAAAGAATTCGCAAATGTTCTGCGATAACTTCATTGCTCAGATTCTCGTTGTTCCAGCTTTTGCAGCTATTGTACATAAACGAGGCAATCAGGTTCACCAAATCCTGTTTTAATTCGCCGTCTTCCATTTCAGAAGCACGCTGAACCATCAGTTGCAGATTCCTGCCGTAAAAACGAAAGCGAATCATGCTGTCATTGTAAGGTATGGTTTGAGGCTTGCGGTGAACGCTATCCGCGGATGGCGCTGGGAAGGGCCCATCAACATCCAGTTGAAAATCAGAAAGCAGGTACAGATGATCCCACAGTTTCTGGCGGGCATCGGCCTGTTCCCTCATGGATGGGTTCAGGGTAAGCATAATTTGCACCAGGGAGTGACACAGGCTGGTTCTTTTTCCCTTGTCCTGCTGCTGCATGATAAAATGAACATAATCCTGAATGGCCCGTCCGAACTCAGAGTTCTTCAGTAAAGGACGGCTGGTGTTGTAATCTGTTTGTAGCATAGGCGTGCGTCAGGCTCGTCTTTGTATTTGGGTTAAACAACAAAGCCCTCCGAAGAGGGCTCTGAAAAAATCGTTTTATCGGAATTAATACCAGTAAGGTTCACCGTTCACGGGAGCAAGCTCCATGTTCCAGTCAACACTGGCGCGATCCTTGCCAATCACCTTCATCTGCTTTTCCTTCAGCATGATAATGCCCCAGTCAAAGGAGCCACGCACATTGAAACTGTCAGCACCGGTGCTCAGTTCAGGGAACAGTTGAATTTTGTCATGACGGTAATCGAAAGTCCATTCGCCGTTCATAGCCAAATCTTTGATGGGATAAGGCAGATGGTCACAGTAACCATTGTACTGCTTCACCCATTTTTCACCCCATTTACCGGTATGACTGGTTTTACCAAATTTGTCAATGTGTACGATATTGTATTTGCCGGTTCTGGAAAGATTGATGATGGAAGAGAAAATTGTGTCGTTGATTTTGTTTGTAACATCAACACCACCATAAGTCATCTTTACCACCTTCCATTCGTTGGCAACCCTGTCTCTTTTGGCGCGCAGGCTGATGCCGGGTCCTTCATCATATTTGCAGGAATACAGCGATACCGAACCCAGGAGCGCAATG
>JAGWYC010000193.1 GCA_018969565.1 Bacteroidota bacterium
TAACACTCCTAAAGAGGCATAAAAAGCCACTCCGGAAATCTGACCTTTCGACCTGATTAACTTGGTGTCCGTGCGATTAGGCATAGCTTTGAATGACTTCGTGCAAGTAAGTAAGTAAGATGACCGGATAAAAATTTGTTTATTCACAACTGCCAGCCTCCTGTTTTTAAAAACAAACGCCGGGCCAAAGTTTCGTTTGCCCTACGCACTCAATCCCGGCGGGCCGTTTAGTCTTTGTTGCGGTACTTGCCCCTCGTATGATAGTAATATCTGGAACGAGCCTGATTCCTTATCGCATTTTTATCCGTGCTGTAGGCTTTGCGAAAGTGCCCCTTTCGGTATCTTCCCCGATAGTCCACACTTGGATTTACGTAGGTCCCTTTACGCACAGGCTCGTCGTTGTCCTCGGTTTCGTCATCCACCTCGGAATTACAGGAGGCGGTAAACATCATGAACATGCCCAAACCATATAAAATACCTCTCCTGAGAAAGGTACTTCCGGAATGTAATATATTGATAATCTTCATGTTAGATACAGTGCCTGTTTGATTAACCTCTTACTCGAATATACAGGAATTACTTATTCCTTTTTTTCGTCATAATGGGTCTGTTTCATGCTTATAGAAATTACTGACTTTATTTTTCCTTTTCATCCTTTTCCAACCAAGTATGAGCAAGTGAATTTTCCCAATGTATCGGAAGTTTATAGACAAAAGGAACAGCATTTGCAGTTATTGAAGTAATCACTTTCGGAACCTGAAGTCATTTTGCGGCAGCTCCGGGACAGTTTACTCGTATCTAAAAAAAATCATCCTATGAAGATTCTGACGGCCTTCGGAATGCTCTTGCTTTCATCCTGGGTAAGCCCCAAAATAACCCGTGAAGCAAGAGGGCAACTTAAACCGCTAAATACCTTTAGCCATGCGGCGCATAAAACACTGCGCAATTCGGAGCAATATCTTGAAGCCGTTCAGAATCGTTTCACGTTTTTAGAGAACTATGCCCCGCCCCAGGAAAAATATTTACAACAGCCTGAGTCTTTCAATGCCGATACCAATAGTGCCGCTAAAACAACCTGGATGAGCGCCCATGACCGTGAGGTGCTTTACTGGCTGAATGTGGCAAGACTTAATCCGAGCGGCTTCTTTAATCGTTTCCTCTTGAAAGCCGCACAGGCCAATCCTTCGAACAGCTATCTCAGTTCTTTGATGAAAACCATGTATAGCATGAAACCAGTTCCGGCGCTGATTCCGGATAAATCACTGTACGATGCAGCTATGTGCCATGCGCGCAGCAGCGGTATTTCCGGCTATGTGGGACATACACGTAACAATACTCAATGTAAGAAAATATACACCGGAGAATGTTGCTCGTACGGGGCGGATAGCCCACTTGACGTGGTAATTCAGCTTCTTGTGGACGAGGGGGTGACCAGCCTGGGCCACCGCATATTATGCTTAGGAGAAGGCTTTACAATTGCAGGAATTGCCAGCGCGCCGCATACCCGTTTCAGAACCAATACTGTGATTGACTTTCGCTGAAAGGCAAGCACTTAATTCAATTCAGGATTCACCTCGTAATCCTCGTCTTCTTCATCTTCATCTTCATCTTCGCCAAAAGCCGCAAATCCTACGTAAAGATCTTCATCCTTGTACAAGCAGAAATGGGCCATATCCATACCTTCAAAGCGCAAGCTATAGTAAAGGTCTTCAGCTTCCATTTCGTCAACCTCGGGATTGAATATATGCAACACTGCGTCTTTGAAATCCTGAAGGCTGATTTCACGTTCGTCAAACATCAACAGCTCGCGGTTGGCCTCATAAATCTTCTCGATTAATGCCTCATCGCGATACAAAATGAAGAACAACATTACACCTTCACCATCCTCGGCGGGTACCAGCAGCGCATCGTGCACTTCCTCATCCTCCACCAGATTTTCCTTACCGGCGAGCAAACCTTCCAACCAGTTGATTTCATACTCGGGATTGAACGACGCATCATCCGCGTGCATTTCCTTTAAGTACATAATAATCATACGCAGGGCCTTGTGAAAAAGCACTTTGTTCGCTTCAAAATCGCGGATGTTGAGTTTGTTCGTCATAGGAATGGTTCGCTTTGAAAAAACGGTGTTCAAAGGTAGGCAGCGAAAAAATGAAAACGCGTTCTTTCGGCATGAAATGAGGAAATTTGCATCGTGAATTATCTTTCTGTTGAACAAGTCAGCAAATCATACGGTGACCGGGAGCTTTTCAGTAATATCAGTTTCGGGCTGGCACGTGGCGACAAAGCGGCTTTGGTGGCCCGCAACGGAAGTGGTAAAACAACCCTGCTAAACATTATTACAGGCAGAGAACCTGCCGACACCGGAAAGGCGGTGTTTCGCAAGGATATCGTTTGGACTTATGTTGACCAGCAAAGCAAGCTGGAAGAGCATCTGAGCATTCTGGAAAATGTGATTTCAGGCCAGACACCGGTACTCCGTGCCATCGCACAATATGAGCAAGCTTTGCAGGAGCAGGAACACAATCATTCAGAGGCAGCGGCTGAACGATTACAGATTGCAACGGATACCATGAACAGGCTGGAGGCCTGGGATTTGGAGCAGCGCATCAGGGAGATTCTTACCAAACTCCAGATAACAGACCTGAATCAATCGGTGGGCACCCTTTCCGGAGGGCAACGCAAACGGGTTGCCCTGGCCAAGGCGCTTGCCCAGGACCCCGATCTGCTCATTCTGGATGAACCTACCAACCACCTGGATCTGGCCATGATTGAATGGCTGGAAGAATATCTGGAACAGAAACAGTTAACGCTGTTGCTGGTTACGCACGACCGATACTTTCTGGACCGTGTTTGCTCACATATTCTGGAACTGGAAGACGGTCAGTTATACCATCACCAGGGCAACTATTCATATTTTATTGAGAAGAAAGCGCAGCGCAAGGCCAGTGCGGAGCGCGAATGGGAAAAGATGGAGAATTCGTATCGTCGGGAATTGGAATGGGTGCGGCGCATGCCGAAAGCACGTACCACCAAGAGCAGCAGCCGCGTAGATGCCTTTTCCGACCTCGAAGAACGGATGAAAGGCCGAAAAAAAGAGCAGGAAATTGCCCTCAGCGTGAAAGTTACCCGTCTGGGTACTAAAATCCTCGAACTGCACAAGGTGAAGAAATCATTTGGGGAAAGGCTAATCCTTCAGGATTTCAACTATGTTTTCAAACGAGGTGAGAAAGTAGGTATCGCCGGTCCCAATGGCGCAGGGAAAAGTACATTGCTGAACCTGATTATGGGCCTGGAACAACCGGATTCCGGGAAAATCATCATCGGTGACACCTTGGTTTTCGGATATTTCAGTCAACACGACCCCTTGTTTGATCTGAATATGAAAGTGATTGATGTAGTGCGCGATATAGCTGACTTCATTCCCATGGCCAATGGAAGTAAGCTCACTGCAAGCCAGTTACTGCAACAGTTTGGATTCGAACCACCGCGGCAATTCGACTTTGTATATAAACTGAGCGGTGGCGAAAGACGCCGACTGCATCTGATGACGGTATTGATGCGGAACCCGAACTTCCTGATTCTGGATGAACCCACCAACGACCTGGACATTGATACCCTGGCTGTATTGGAAGATTTCCTGATGGATTTCCAGGGTTGTCTGTTGATGGTATCGCACGACCGTTTCTTCATGGACAAGCTGGCTGACCATGTTTTTGTTTTTGAAGAACCCGGGCAGGTGCGTGATTTCCCTGGTTCATATTCAGATTATCGCATTTGGAAAAAGGCGGAAACTGAGCGCAAAGAAGTGGTTAAGAAATCAGAAGTTCAGGCGGCAGAACCCCGGAAACCGGCGGTGCGCAAGCTCAGTTATAAAGAAAAAACCGAACTGGAACAACTGGACGCCCTGATTCCGGAACTGGAGCAACAAAAAAACGCGCTGGAAGCGCGTCTGATGGAAGGATCACTTCATTTTACCGAATTAGAAGACATTTCCAAACAATTGGAGCTGTTGCGCCATGAATTGGATGAAAAGGGCATGCGTTGGCTTGAACTGCAGGAAATACAGTAAAAACCGGGAGGCGGTAAAGGACTGATCAGATCCAGTCCATGGCCAACGCAAATCCACCAAAGGTGGTCGGCAGAGGCATCCACAGTGCCTGAGGCACATACAGGCAGCACAAT
>JAGWYC010000194.1 GCA_018969565.1 Bacteroidota bacterium
CAGGTCGGCTTTCCCTTCCAGATGCGCAAACATTTCAGTATAGCCTACGGTTTGCAGGGCCGGCAGATGAGCCAGGTGTTTCACTGCGGAAGCTTCTTCTTTTAATCCGTCCTGTATCATCTGTACCGTGCGCTGTTGAATGCGTTCGTACAATGGTGCTCTGCCCGGATCTATACCAAAGCCCAGAACTTCGAAGGAGGCCTGTTTGCCGCCCCCCTTGCGCAGTTCCGACAATGGTTTTCCGGATGCCAGCACCAGTTCCAGCGCCCTTTGCACCCTGCGCGGATTATCGGTGGCCACCAGTTTTGCAGCTTCAGGGTCGCGGCGAAGCAACAATGCTAACTGATCTTCCGGCTCCAGATGGCGCAGGGTTTCTTTAAGTTCCTCGGGAACCTCAGGCAGGGTGTCGAATCCCTCGGTTAAGGCACGTATATACAATCCGCTTCCGCCAACGGCAATGACAACAGGGTGCTCCTCAAACAAACGTTTTAGCAGGGCACCTGCTTCTTCCGCGTAGCTGCCTGCAGTAAGCGGTGTTTCTACCGACCGGTCGGCAATGAAATAATGGGTGGCGCGCGACAGTTCTTCTGCGGAAGGACGGGCAACGCCGATATTCAATTCTCGGTAAAATTGTCTGGAATCTGTGGAAATAATTGGTGCCCCGCCAAGTTGTTCTGCCAGGGCAACGGAAAGGGCAGTTTTTCCTCCGGCAGTAGGACCGGCAATCAGCAGCAGCAATGGCCGGGCATTCATCCGGGATCAGCGCTCTTCTTCCTCGTGGAAGCCACCGCCCAGTTCGCCCTCATCGTAATCATCGCTGTCGCCGAAGCCCAGGTCGTCTTCATCATCCTCGTCTTCATCATCCACCAAAAGTTCCTCTTCAGCAGCAGGACCATCACCTTTTCTACCGGCAATCATGCGGGCTGCCAGTTCTTCAAATTCGGCATCATCCACAATTTTGAAGCGGCTCGCGCCTTCGTGCTGCCTTGGAGCCTTGCCCAAAGAACGAAATATACAGGGGTAGGTTTTCCCTTTTTCATCCTCCAGAATCTGAGTAAGCTCGCAGTATAAAGTCCACATCTGGATGAAATCATACACATATACGAAGCGCTGATGTGGGTCATTCACATAATCGCGCATGCGGGCATCCTTCATCAGCGGCTTGGGTTCCGCCTGATCGCTTTCCTCAAGCCCCATGTCCACCAGGGTTACTTCCAGGCGCTTCTTCCAATTGTCGTCGCTCATGTAGAACGAAGCCGGCTCTTTCTTGTCGAAGCCGATGGAATCCAGGATGCAGTTGTGGAAATCGAGGAAGGTATTGGAAGACTGTACATCAATCCAGCGGACAATGTCCTCATCTTCTTCAAACCAGACTTTAAATCGGTAAATCATGCGAAAGTGATTACAAAATTAAGCGCTTTCAGCAGCATATTCCATGCTTGCACTCTTGCTGTTTATTTTTGTGGCGATGTCACTGGAACTAGATGCCGATGCCCTCCGAAAAATCATCCTGGTGGGCGACCGTATCCTGATTAAACCGCTCGCCCCAAGGGAAAAAACCGGCAGTGGTCTTTTTCTGCCGCCCGGTGTGGTGGAACAGGACCCCATCATATCGGGATATGTGGTGAAAGTGGGCCCGGGTTATCCGATTCCGGCGCTGATGGATCCCGAAGAATCCTGGAAACCCCGGCATCAGGAAGTACAGTATTTACCATTGCAACCCCACGAAGGCGACCTGGCGGTGTTTCTGCAGAAGAGTGCCTGGGAAGTGGAATTCAACAAAGAGAAATACCTCATCGTACCGCAGAATGCCATCCTAATGCTGGTGCGCGATGAAGAACTGCTGGCCTGAACAGGAGGAAATCCTGCCGGTGCTGTTTATTTTTGAATGATGCAATTTCAGGGAAACCTACCTACCAAGCTGCCCCTGGCGGGAACCACCATCTTCACGGTGATGTCGGCCCTGGCCAGGGAACATCAGGCCCTGAACATGGCTCAGGGATTCCCTGATTTCGCCTGTTCGCCCAAGCTCATCGAACTGGTCAATCACTACATGAAGCAGGGCTTCAACCAGTACGCGCCCATGCCCGGAGTACCGCTGCTGCGGCAGAAACTGTCGGACAAGGTTTCTACGATGTATTCCGCCTCCTACAATCCGGAATCGGAAATCACCATCGTGCCCGGCGGTACCATCGGCCTGTATGCCGCCATCAGCGCCGTGGTGCGCGAAAACGACGAGGTCATCATCATCGAACCCGCCTACGATTCCTACGCCCCCGCCGTGGAGATGAATGGGGGCAAGCCGGTTTTTGTGAAACTGAAACCCGGTGATTTCTCGGTGGATTGGAACGAGGTGAAAAACCGCATCAACTTCCGCACCCGACTCATCATCATCAACAGCCCGCATAATCCCACGGGCGCAGTGCTGAGCGCCGCCGACATGCTCAAGCTGGAAAAACTGGTCGAGGATACCGATATCGTCATCCTGAGTGATGAAGTATATGAACACATCATCTTCGACGGACTGGAACACCAGAGCGTGGCCCGCTTTCCCAAACTGGCTTCGCGCAGCTTCATCGTGGGCTCCTTTGGAAAAACCTACCACAATACAGGCTGGAAGATGGGGTATGTGCTGGCGCCGGAAAACCTGACGATGGAGTTCCGCAAAATCTATCAGTACATGGCCTTCGCCGCCAATACGCCTATTCAGTATGCTTTGGCTGATTATCTGGATGAACAGGAAGACTACCTCGGCCTGCCGGTGTTTTATCAGCAGAAGCGCGACTATTTCCGCAGCCTGTTGAAGGGCACGCGCTTTAAACTATATCCCTGCCAGGGTACGTATTTCCAGTTGCTGGGCTACGAGAAAATCAGCACGGAACCCGATACCGAACTGGCCCGCACATGGATTCGGGAACACAAGATTGCTTCGATACCGGTTTCCGTTTTTTACCGCGATAAGTCAGACCACCACCTGCTGCGCTTCTGTTTTGCCAAGGAAGACGCCACGCTGGAACAGGCCGCGAAGTTGCTGAGGACTATTTCAGATCAGTCATGAACCCCTTGAAGCTGGCTCCGGTGCAGATGGAATTGTTCTGGGAACAGCCGGAGCGCAACCTGGATCATGCTGAAGCCCTGTTGCTGGCGCATCCCGGTGCCGATGTATATGTGCTGCCCGAAATGTTCAGCACGGGTTTCTCCATGAACCCCGAGCAATTTGCTGCACGTATGGACGGACAAGAAGTGCAGCGCATGAAGGAATGGGCGGCCAGGCTTGATGCCGCTGTTGCCGGTTCGCTGATGATGCAGCACGAAGATGGCTATGTGAACCGCTTCCTCTTCGTGCTTCCGGATGGCACGGTGCACTATTACGACAAGAAACACCTGTTCAGTCTGGGCAGCGAACACAGGCACTACCGTCCGGGCGACAGGCAGTGTACGGTGGAATGGCGGGGCTGGCGCATCGCCCTTTATGTTTGCTACGACCTGCGCTTTCCGGTCTGGTGCCGCAACACCGGCGATGTACACCTGACCCTGTTCACCGCCAACTGGCCGGATACCCGCATTGCGCACTGGGATATTTTACTGCCGGCCCGCGCCGTGGAAAACCAGTGCTACGTGCTGGGCGTCAACCGCGTGGGGGCCGACGGCAACGGCATCGCCCACAGCGGACATACCGCCTTGTACGACTTCGCCGGAAAAACCCTGCTCCGCGCTCCGGACGGGGAAGAAGCGGTCATGATGACCGAACTGGACCCCGATGCGCTGAAGCTGTATCGCAGGCAGTTGCCTTTTTTGAAGGATAGGGATGGGTTTGAGTTCATACCGAAGCAAAACGAAATTTAGGCACAGACAATAAGGCTCTGCCTTAAAGATGCATTGCCATTTCAGAAGGGGTGAAAATTGGCTGATTTGGTTATAAAGAGGGTTTCGCCCTGCCGGGGTTATTGAATAAACCAGCTCCGTAGGAGCGGCACCATAATCTTCGGGAGGGTATATGCATCAGGAAATAAAAGGTTTCTTTCCGTATGGTTGGACTCCGAACGTTGTATGCATTTGTTTCTATGAACATACCGCCCCGCCGGGGCTCTGTGAATTTTGTTTATATCCGTTTCTATGAACATGCCGCCCCGCCGGGGCTATTGAATGAACAAGCTCCGTAGGAGCGGTATGTCAATAGC
>JAGWYC010000195.1 GCA_018969565.1 Bacteroidota bacterium
AAATCCCGGGGCAATATCCTAAAAAAGTGTGTTTTAATGTGTGGGGCGACAAGGTAGATACCTTCGGCATCCAGCCTAATGAAGAATTAACCGTGAGTTTCGATGTGGAAAGCCGCGAATACAATGGCCGCTGGTACACCGAGGTGAAAGCCTGGAAGGTAGCTCGCGGCGGCGAAGGGCAAGCACCTCCATCTTATCAGGGAGGATCCAACTATGATGCTCCGGCTTATACCTCTGCACCTCAAGCGCCTGTTACACCGGATGACGGAAGTTCGGTGGAAGGCCCCGGAATGCCTTCCGAAGACCTGCCTTTCTAAATCTCATTTCATTGTCAGGCAGTTTACCTGCCAACTTTTGCTTCTAAGCCCGGCTGGCTTCTTTCAATCTTTTTTATGCGGCTTTCCGGCAACTTAATCATCCTGAACAGATACACCGCTGAACAAGGGCAGTGTACTGAGTATGTCTGACAAGTGCATATTGCCGATTTCACTGCGTGAAACATCGGTGAAAAGTCCCTCCGTGGTTAACCGGATTATTCAACAGTGAAGTCCCGGAAAGGTGTTTAGGGATTCTATTTCAGTTGGAATCCTCTAACGGAAAAGCTGCGGTTTGGAATAACCTAATCAGTTCACTACCTGAACCTTATTCCATTATTTCACTACCTTGCCTTAATGAACTATAAAAAACTCCTTCTCGGAACCCTTGCCGGCGGGTTGGCAGACTATGCCGGAGGCTGGCTGTGCTACACCAAACTCTTCCCTGATAAATTCCCCGGGCCGGCTCATGCGGACCCGCTTTGGGTATTACCTGCAGCCCTGTGCCTGGGCGCCCTGTTGAGTT
Source organism: Bacteroidota bacterium (assembly GCA_018969565.1). Classification (GTDB taxonomy): domain Bacteria; phylum Bacteroidota; class Bacteroidia; order NS11-12g; family UBA955; genus REEB481. The sequence goes on from JAGWYC010000195.1 coordinate 841, forward strand.
TCATGATGCTGCGTTTTCAGCATGTACATGGCTGGCGCGACGGACTGCTGACCGGCCTGGCTGCGGGCATACTGCTCTCGGCACGCGATGTGTTTTTCAGTCTTTCGGCCCACAGCGAGACAGCGATGCAAACCATGTTGCTGGACGCGGGAATCTCTACACTCTTGGTGGGAATGACCGGACTGGCGGCGGGGGTGGTGATGAAGGGCGTTAAGGGGTAAAAAGAAAAAGCCACCTATCGGTGGCTTTGCTTCGTGATTTCGCTGGGACTCGAACCCAGGACCCATACATTAAAAGTGTATTGCTCTACCAACTGAGCTACGAAATCATCCTCAAAACGAGGGTGCAAAAATAAAAAGGCTTTCCCCTCCCTGCAACTATTTTTTAAAATTTTCCGAAAACCGCTAAAACGCTCAATCAGAATGACTTACGATACGTGTTGTGTACCTTGATGGTGCTGCATCCCAGGCTATCAAGCATGCTCAGCATCTTCGGATTGAAGTCGCCAATCCAGGCCAGTTCCGAGCTCACAAAGCGGTCATCTTTCAACACTTCCTCGCGCAATTTCATGATTAGCCCGGTTTCCAGTCCCAGGTTCTGATACTTCGGTATGATGCCGAAAATGATGCCCCTGAGGCGGTTCACTTTCCTCCGATACCACAGGAACAGCAGTTTATGCCACACATTCAGTTTCCCTTTCAGGTGCAGCTTGCGGAAAACCTGGTTCACGTCAATCACGTTGATGTAGAAACCTGCAGGCTCTTCGTCGGCATACACGAACCAGGCGTATTCCTGAATCATGATGGGGCGGAGCTTCCGCAGATGCATGCGCATCTTGCCTTCCGTCATAGGCTTGAAGTTCTCATGGTGGGCCCAGGCCTGATTGTAAATTTCCACAAAGTCCTTCGCGAAAGCCTTGGCTTCCGACCAGAGAAAATGCTTATAGGTATATCGGGGATTGCTGAACACCCGGGAAGCCAGTTTCCCAAAACGCTCGGCGTTGAAGGAGGTGCGGTCAATTTCGCTGGTCTGCTGCCCGATGATCATTTCAAAGCCGTATTCTTCAAAGAAATTCTTGTAGAACGGAGGATTGTAGTTTTCCCGGTAGGCCGGGTTCTTATATCCAGAAACCATCAGCCCCCAGAAGCTGTCGCGGTCGCCGAAGTTCACCGGCCCGTCCATATAGGTACAGCCCTTTTCTTTCAGCCAGTGCGCACAGGTATCAAAAAGCAAGAAGGCCGCATCCCGGTTGTTTACACATTCAAAGAAACCCATGGCCCCCTGCTTTGTTACCCCATCGGCATTGAGCGTATAGAAAGCAGCTACCCGACCAACCGCTTCTCTCTTTGAATTCAGCAGGAGCCAGCGGCAGGCATCACCCTGCTCAAAATGCACGTTGAATTCGCGGTCGAAAATATTCTCTATGTCCACATCCAATGGACGTATGTATTCAGGATCGCCCGCGTACAGTCTGTCGCTGAGTTCTAAAAACTGACGTGCCGTTGCGGCGTCATCTACCTCCCGGATGATCCAATCTTTCCCCATTTAGTGCAAATAAACCGGAAAAACTTAAAAGGCGGAACCGGTGTTTGGCCTTAAAAGCGGATAAATCCCCATAAAACTGCTGCGCGCGTTCAGTTCCTGTAAAAAATACACAAAGGACATGAGCCATCAGCCTGCCGGAGCAACCCCTGTAAACTCATTTCATCCATTCGGAAGTTACCGTGACAAGCAGGCCGTGTCAGAGAATAATTTCGGATATAGTTCGCGGGATGATGGTGATGAAGGAGCGAAAATTCAGGATTTACATACTGTGTTTCGGGTTATTGCTCATCAATACCCTTTCCCTCGAGGCTTCTTCTGACTCATCCAGTCACCGGAAAGCACCCCCGCTCCCACCCGGACAGACTGCACGAGGCTTCTTAACACCAAGCGGTTGGGGCAGCAGTCAGAGCATGGTTTACGGTTATCTGGCCGGAACCTTTCCCCAGGTATATTCCAACAAAAGCGATTTGCTGGCGGGCTTAGGCGTAGCACTCGGCGACACCTGTCATGCCTTGGGTTTCCGTGCGGCACTCAACGTGAATGATGTTTCCGAAATGGACCAGTATTCGGCCAATTTTATACTGAGTCACCGATTCAACAAAGGCAGCAGTATCAGCGCAGGCGTGCTGCATCTGGGCGCAAACCGGGCGCTGGCGGATGCGGCCCCTACCTATTATGTGGCCTTTAGCCATGCCGTTCGTTGGTTTCGCAGTGCCTTGCCGGGCGTAGCGGGTTTATCCTACACCCTGGGCATAGGCAATGGACGGTTTTATACCATGAGTGCACGAGACCGGGAATTGGGGCGATGGCAGCACGGCACAGCCATCTTCGGAAGTGTATCGGCCGGCATCACGCGCAATTTGGTCATTACTGCAGAATGGACGGGCCACAACGTGTGCATCAGCAGCAACTGGAAGCCCTATATTCCCATGCGACTGCCCTTCAGGATGCCCTCCATCAGCATCGGACTGGCAGACCCCTTTCGATTTACCGGAGCACATCCGAGGCTGGTGGCATCGCTGGCCTATGGATTTCCCATTCCGATACCGCAACGGCATTGCACCCCATGAAAAAACTGTTGATTGCTATTTCCTGCTTGTTATACCTGACATCTGCGGCCACCGGACAGTCGGATATTCAGTCTGTGAATCATCTTCCGGTTCTGGAAGGAGGCACCCCGCAGTGTGTAAATACGCTGTACGATGTCCAATTCAAGGCCTGTTCTGTGTATAGTGAAGGCATGAAAACAGCGGAACTGGTTACCCGTTTATGGAACCTGAAGCAATGCACCCGCTATGAATCCGTACGCTATGAACCGCCGAATCTGCAACTCAGCTTCGGCGCCAAAGAAAACTTCAAAACCGTGAGCATTACGGTAAAATCAGCATCAGGTAAGACCTTTGAAGGGAAAGTACTGATTCACAAAAAATCTAAAACACCATGCAATGTGGCACCCGTAGCGGTGAATGACCAATTCATTGCAGGTGCGGATAAGCCAACCACGGGTAAGGTGGGCAGTAATGACAAGGACGAAGATAACGACTACCTGGTGTTCAGCCTCACCGCTAAACCACAACACGCGGCACAGTTCACCCTGAATGAAGACGGATCCTTTACCTATACCCCTGTAAAAGGATATAAAGGCCAGGATGAATTTAAATATCGGACAAGTGATGGCCTGGAAAGCGCCGAAGCAACAGTTTACCTCAACGTGCTTGAATACGGCATTCAGATTAGCCTCGCCGCAAGCATAGAACTGGGCTGCCCGCG
>JAGWYC010000196.1 GCA_018969565.1 Bacteroidota bacterium
TCAAATCGCAGGTTTACCTTAGCCCTTCGGTCAGCCATAAACCTGAATCCAAAGCCCCCGTTGGGCTTGAGCATAAGGGCTTCGCCTGAGCTACGCATCCACGCATTCCCAAGCCCGGCGAACAAAGTAAATCCAAGTCGCGTGCTTATACCCTGCCTCCATTCAGTCTGGAAGCAGGCCAGGCGATCTCCTCGGAATCTTCCTGTGAAGTAGCCCCGGGCTGCGTCGCCTCCGTATGCGGGCAAATCAAAAAATGGACTTCTTACATTCCCTCTTTGCACGTATAAACGCAGCGCCAACGTGTATTTTTCTTCGGTATGAAACCACCTTATATCCATTTTTTGTGTGGCATAAATATTTCCCCGATGCGTGGTATTCATACCGATCTGCCAACGTAATAACATGCCTCTGTGCGGATTGAGCAGATTGTCACGGCTGTCGTGGCTGCCAATGCATGAAATGCCGAAAAGCCTGCCGGAGTTTAGTCCCTGCCAGACAAAAGAATCGCCTTCCATGTAGCTCAGTTGTTGCATGGAGGCGTACCTGATTGCCCCACCGGCAAACATTTTATTGAAGGCTACCTGCTTCAAGTATTCCGTCTGAAACTCTGACTTACGGGCCTGAAAACGAGTGTATAGATGCCCCGGAGTGTTGGATCCGGGCTGCCAGTAATAATCCGGATACCGCGCTGTGAGGATGTTCCCCGAACTAAAACCTCGGTCTCTGCCCAAGTAGTAATCCCAGGATGCACTGAGCAAACGCTGCCTGTTTTGCGTAATGCTGGCCTCCAGCTTTGCTGCTGCCAAACGGTGCTCAGGGGTCAACTGGAAAGGCACCATGAGTACCGCACCAACATAAAAACGGGTTTCGGGTGCATAACCCAGTGTGGGCACGGGAAGAACACGAAACCTGCTCGTACTGTCTGCTGCTCCGGCCCGGCCGAAACACATCATAAATACAGCAAAAAGCATTAAAGGCTTCAGCCCACGGGCCGCCATACTTCTGCGTTTGCTTTCCCTTCAGAAATGCGTGCAAGCATCATTTGAATAAACGCCGCAGGTTCCACATCGGCTTCGCGAAGCATTTGCTCCATGCCCCGTTCGCCTGCCGCCACCAGATGAACCAGATCCAGGGTCCATTGATGTTCCCGGATAAAACGAAGTTGCAATTCTGTTTCGACCCCTTCTACCAGCAGCGGAGCCCAGGCGGTATCGTGGTTAACACGTACTTCGCCGAGATTGGTTCCCGTCTGCCCTACATTGCCAATCATGCCGGAATTAATGGCATATTGCAACAAGGTGGTTCCGCTCATCACCCTGATTTCTGAATGTGGTACCCGTACCCTGAGGGTAAGCACCAGTAACTGACACATCAGGCCCTTCGCGGAAAGTTGTTGCGAATCGGCAAAGCGGGCCAGGCGCAATACGGAATCGTAATAATTGAAGGAATTACGACTGAACAACTTTAATGCAGCCGCTGCGTTTTTACTGCCGATTGCTTCCTGGTATTGACTGAAGCAGGATTTCACCTGTGCCTCATCGTCCTGTGCCTTTAATGCGTTTGGAAAACAAATACCTGTGAAACCGAGGACAATCAGAAACAGCAGCCTTTTCATGCGGATTGCGCTTGATTTGAAAATTGTTTTCAGCCGGCTTGCTGTTCTTCAAGCACTGCGGCAATTCCGGGAAGCACTTTCCCTTCAAAATACTCGAGGAGTGCGCCACCACCGGTGCTTACATAACTAACCCTGTCTGCCAGTCCGAATTTGTGGATGGCTGCCGCGCTGTCTCCACCACCTATCAGCGTAAAACTGCCGGCATCAGTGGCATCGGCCACGGCTTCAGCCACTGTTTTGGTGCCCTGTGCGAAGTGGCTCATTTCGAACACACCCATAGGGCCGTTCCACAAAACAGTTTTACTCTCCATAATCACCTTGCGGTATTCGGCAGAAGCCTCTGCACCGATATCCAATCCCATCCAGCCATCAGGCACAGCGTTGCTGGGCGCATTCTGAATGTTGGCTTCATTGCTGAAGGCATCGGCGCATATGCTGTCCTGTGGGAGCAGGATACGCACGTTTTTATCTGCTGCGCGGGCAAGAATTTCCCTGCAAGTTTCGAGGCGTTCAGTTTCACACAGGCTATTTCCTATTTCACCACCCTGCGCCTTGAAAAAGGTGTAAGCCATGCCTCCGCCGATGAGGATATTATCGGCAATGTTCAGCAGGTTTTCTACAATCAGGATTTTATCGCTCACTTTAGCACCACCTACGATAGCAGTGAAGGGTCTGGAAGGCTGTTCGAGCACCTTTTTAGCATTGGCTATTTCCGCAGCCATCACGTAACCAAAGCACTTCTTCCCAGGGAAAAACTGCGCCATTACCGCGGTAGAAGCATGGGCACGGTGGGCGGTGCCAAATGCGTCGTTGATATAAAAATCGCCCAATGCCGCCAGTTTGCGGGAAAACTCAAGGTCGCCTTTTTCTTCTTCTTTGTAGAAGCGCAGGTTTTCCAGCAGCAATACTTCGCCGGGTTTCAACGCAGCAGCCATACCGGCAGCCTCTGTTCCGATGCAATCAGGCGCAAAGTGTACAGCAACACCGCCAAGGAGTTCCGAAAGGCGCTGTTTTACATGAATCAGGGAAAACTTCTCCTCCGGACCGTTTTTGGGTCTTCCCAGATGACTCATCACAATCAGTGAGCCTCCGTCAGTTAATACTTTTTTTAGTGTGGGGATGGCAGCAGCAATACGGCTGTCATCGGTAATGTTGAAGGAGGCATCCAGCGGAACGTTGAAATCTACGCGGATGAGGGCCTTCCGGCCGGCAAAGCTGAATTGGTCAACGGTATTCACGTAGCAAAGGTACGGCGCAGGGCTTACCTCGTGTCACGTTTCACGTAGGAAAGAGTGAACTTCTGATCCCGATATTCAAATACGCGGTTGCCCACTGTAACCTGTTGCCCATTTCGGGCCTTCTGCGGATCAAACCACTGCCCACCGGGAAACATCAGCTTACCGCCGGTTCTCCTGGCTATGTCCAGCATCTGCGGGTTAATGGTATTCTGTATGCCACACAGCAGCACATTAACCGGCTTTTTTACCTTGGTAATCAGGCGAATATCCTTCACAGGAGCTTGATTGTCGGCAAACATCAGTATGGTATCCGCTTCTGGATAAACCTCTATAGCCTTGAGGATGGCTTCCACGTTATTCTCTGCAAGATCTCCACCGGTTCCCTTGCCCATAGAGCGATAGAGTACCGCCTTCAGGGTATCGAAATTGGTGTTTTGAACGGTGTAAATGCCGCCGGTCTTGCCTGGTATTTTCCACTCGTCAGGCATATTATCGCCGTCATTAAAAAACAGAAAGCGTCCCTCCTGCATCAGATGTGGTTTCAGTTGTAGCCACAGCAATACCTGAATGGTATAGGGCGACATGCTGCCGGTAACATCCTGAACAAGGGCATATTTCTTCAGCGACCTGATTTTGTTGAGGGTATTCAGTACCATGGTATCAGGCACTGATTTAGGATCGAAGGTTTTGGTGTGCACCTCGTAGCCACCGCTGCGGCTGCGTTCAATGCTGTCTTTCACCACCATTATTTCTGCCTTGCGAAACCAGATGCTCTTGTGTTCATAACGGATACCCTGACTTAATTTCACCTTGCTACGCGGAAGGTAATACCCCGTGGGTACACGACGTTTTTTCACTTTGTAGTCAATAAGCAAGGGTACCTGGTATTGTGTATCCCGCACAAGACTCAGCACGTATTCCATTTTGCCAATTTCGATGGCAGTTTCTTTAGAAGGAACCACGCGGGAAGTCATTACTACAAAACCGTGGAAGCACCTCGAGGCATTTTCCCGGGTAATGGCATTGCGCTGTTCCAGAATTTCCCAGCGTATGCCGGGGTAACTCAGAATGCCGGGCATCTTCCTTTCCAGTGCTTCAAAACGACGTCTGTTCAACTCGGGCTGATCAAAACTTTCCAGCTCTTTGTAACGGGTGTACACCAATTTAATGCTCACAATGCTGTCTTTTTTCAGGTTCCTGAAATCAGCGGAGTGCGTGAAGCTGGCACCGGCGAAATCCATGTGGAGAAGGCGTGTACCGGCAGGTAGTTTATC
>JAGWYC010000197.1 GCA_018969565.1 Bacteroidota bacterium
TGCCGGATGGTGAACAGCAGTTCATAGTCTTCTCCGCCTTGCAGGGCACATACGCTGGCGTCCAGGTGGAAGGCCAGCGCCTGATGATACACGTCCTCGCTGATGGGCAAGCGTTCTTCCATAATCGTAAATCCGCAGCCGCTATGTTTGCTCAGGTGGAACAGTTCCGAAGAAAGTCCGTCGCTTACGTCAATCATGCTGGTAGGGGTGATGCCGGCCTTCTGCAGCGCGGCGATGATGTCCATCCGCGCTTCGGGTTTGAGCTGTTTCTCGATGATGCGCGCGTGCGTGCTCAGGTCGGGCTGCATGTCGGGATGTTCCAGGAACACACGCTTCTCCCGCTCCAGCAGTTGCAGTCCGATGAATGCGCGGCCCAGGTCGCCGCTCACGCATACAATATCGCCCGGCTTGGCCCCTTTGCGCAGTACCAGGGCTTCCTTAGCTACCTTGCCCAGCACAGAAATGCTCAGAATCAGGCCCTTGCGCGAGGCGGTAGTGTCGCCACCCACCAGTTGCACGCCGTATTGTGTGCAGGCCAGACGGATACCGGCGTATAATTCTTCCACCGCTTCCAGCGAAAAGCGATTGCTCAGGCCAATGCTCACCGTGATGGCTTCAGGTTCCCCATTCATGGCGCAGATATCGCTCAGGTTCACCACCACACTCTTGTAGCCCAGATGCTTCAGGGGCGTATAGGCCAGGTCGAAATGAACGCCTTCCAGCAGCATATCCGTGGCCAGCAGGCTGAAGTGGGTGTCGTTGCGCTCCAGCACGGCGGCATCATCGCCAATGCCAATATGCACCGGTGGCTGAGGCGCGGGGAAGGCAGCAGCCAGGTGGTCTATGAGGCCAAACTCGCCGAGGCTGCTGATCTCAGTGCGTTCCGTATGGGCATCCTGCTCACTCATGACGCAAAGATAAACCCGAAGCACCAAGGCCTGCGGGCTGATTTTCACGACGGCCTGCGCGGCGAAGGACTTCCTTTCCTATCTTCGCCATCCTATGAAAGTGGTGATCCCTGTGGCAGGTATCGGTAGCAGGCTCAAGCCGCATACCCATACCCAGCCGAAATCACTGATACCCGTGGCAGGAAAACCTATCCTTGGCCATATCATGGATCGTCTGACCAAGGCGGGCCTGAAAGATTTTGTATTTATTATCGGCTACCTCGGCGACAAGATTGAACAGTATATCAGCAAAGAGTATCCGGATTGCCACTGCACCTTCGTCATCCAGACCTTGGGCAAAGGCACCGGACATGCCATCTGGCTGGCACGCGACTATATCGAACCCGACGAGGAACTTTTTATTGTTTTGGGCGATACCATTTTCGAAGCCGACCTGAATGAGGTGCTGCGTTCCGAATACTCAACACTCGGCGTGAAGAAAGTGGAAGACCCCAGGCTGTTCGGTGTGGCTGAGGTAAGCGAAGACAACAGCATCACCCGACTGGTAGAGAAACCCAAGATTCCGAAGAGCAATCTGGCGCTGGTAGGTCTTTACAAAATCCGGGAGAGCCGCGCCCTGCTGGATTGTATCCAGTATCTGATAGACAACGAAATCCGCACTCAAAACGAGTTCCATCTGACCGATGCCCTCATGTGCATGATCAGCAGGGGCATCAGGATACAGACCTTCCCGGTGGAACAGTGGTTCGATTGTGGGAAAAAGGACATCATCCTCCAAACCAACCGTATGCTGTTGGATCGCCTGGATGGAACTGCGGTGCAGGGTCATCGCTTTCCGGGCACTATCCTGGTGGAACCGGTGTACATAGGCCACAATGTGCAAATCAAAGACAGTATCATCGGGCCTCATGTGAGCATTGGCGATGACGCCATCATCTCCCGGTCCATCATCCGCAATTCCATCATCGGGCCCAGCGCTGAACTGCTGAATGCCATCATGGAAGATTCGCTGGTGGGCAACGATGCCACCTTGGTGGGTGCGGTACAAAGCCTGAACCTGGGCGACAGCGCAGAGATTAAACTGAGCTGATATGAACTACAGGGCGGAAGAACTGGCCGGATTTTGCGGTGGTCGTCTGCTGGGCCATTCCAGTCAATGTGCATTGCGGGTGGCCTTCGACACGCGCCGTCTGGTTGATGCTTCCCAAACCCTGTTCGTGGCCATCCGTACGGAACGCAATGACGGACACCGCTATCTGAATCAGGCGCTGGATGCCGGCGTGCGCCTGTTCCTGGTTTCTGTGCCTCCTGATGAAATTCCGGCAGAAACGGTCTGGATCTGCGTGGAAGACACCCTGGGCGCTTTGCAGCAAATAGCGGCTGCACACCGGAAGAAGTTTCATATTCCCGTGGCCGGCATCACCGGCAGCAATGGGAAGACCATCGTGAAGGAATGGCTGTACCAGTTGCTTTCAGACGATTTTAGAACGCTGCGCAGTCCGGGCAGCTTCAACTCTCAAATAGGCGTGCCGCTGAGTGTGCTCGCGCTGGAAAAGAGCGACGGGCTGGCATTATTTGAAGCGGGAATCAGCAGGGAAGGGGAAATGCAGGCGCTGGCAGACATCATCCAACCCAACCTCGGCATCTTTACCCACCTAGGCCCGGCCCACCAAAGCGGGTTTGCTGATATAAAGGCCAAGGTGCTGGAGAAATTCCGCTTATTCGAAACCTGTGATGTGCTGGTTTGCGGCACCGACCAGCCCGAGGTGAAGGAAGCCGCCGCAGCGCTCCGTGCCAGGCAACCTCTGATGCAGTTGATTTCCTGGGGAAGCAGGGAAGGGGCAAAGTTTCAACTTCTTTCCGCTGAACCCGAAGGTGCACTGACCCTTCTGAAAATAAAACACCGCAGCAGCATCCTCGAATTCAGGATTCCCTTTGCTGACCGGGCTTCCATAGAGAATGCCCTCACCTGCTTGTGTACCTTGTATGCCCTGGAACGACTCGACCCGGAGCATCTGGAACGCTTCAGCCGGCTTCAGCCGGTGTCCATGCGACTGGAAGCGTTGGAAGGCTGGAACAATTGCCGCGTGGTAAACGACAGCTATACCAACGATTTGGATTCCTTTCAGGTCGCGTTGCAATTTCTTTCACAACAAAGCGGAAATCTTCAAAAAACAGTGGTGATCAGTGACCTGGCCGATACCGCAGGCTTGAATGATGAAGTGTATCCGAAACTGGCCGCATTGTTGAGGGCGCATGGGGTGAGGCGCGTGCTCGCTGTCGGGCCGGAATTAACACAATGGGCTGAGGATTTTCGTGGTACCGACATACGGTTTTTCCCGGATACAGAAACCTTGCTCGAAGCCATGCCGGGCTTGTCTTTCCAAAAAGAAGCCATCTTGCTCAAAGGGGCGCGGCGTTATCGTTTTGAGCGGATTGCGCGGCTCCTGGAAAAGAAGTCTCACAGCACCCGCCTGGAAGTAGATTTGGGCGCCTTGCGACATAATTTCCATGTTTATCGCGGGCAGATTGGCGCCACTTGTCGCATCATGGCCATGGTGAAGGCCTTTGCCTATGGCAGTGGAGGACAGGAAGTAGCCCTGCTGTTGCAGGATCAGGGTGCGGATTATTTCGCAGTGGCCTATCCCGATGAGGGTGTGGAGCTGCGGCAGGCAGGCATCCATAAGCCCATCATGGTGCTCAACACCCGCGCGGAAACCCTGGATCAGATGTCGGAATACGGCCTGGAACCGGTGGTGTACAGCACTAAATTACTGGAGGCGCTGGGCAATCATCCTGCGGCGTTTGCACTGCCTTTGCATCTGGAGATAGACAGTGGCATGCACCGCCTGGGATTTCAGGAGGCTGAACTCGAGGCCTTACTGGCAGCGCTTGACAAGCATCGCCACCTGCGCATTGCCTCGGTGTTTTCACATCTATCGGCTTCCGAAGCGGCCGAACACGATGACTTTACGCGTCAGCAGATTGCGCGTTTTGAACGTATGAGCAGCCGAATCCGCAGCCATACCGGGCAGGAATTCATGCGTCACATACTCAATACCGCCGGCATTGTGCGTTTCCCTGAAGCGCGATTTGATATGGTGCGCTTGGGCATCGGCCTCTATGGTGTGGATCCTTCGGAGCATGTTCAGCGCCGCTTGAAGCCTGTTGCATCCTTCCGCAGTGTGGTTTCCCAGGT
>JAGWYC010000198.1 GCA_018969565.1 Bacteroidota bacterium
CAAACCGGCGATATTCTTGAACAGGCTAAGTCATTATTGCGCGAGGTACGCCTGCCGGAACATACCTGGAATGCTTTTCCGCACGAACTTAGCGGTGGACAATGCCAGCGCGTTTGTATAGCACGGGCCTTATGTGCCGCTCCTGAGGTTATTATTCTTGATGAGTCTGTATCCGCGTTGGACCCCAGCGTACAGGCTTCCGTGCTAAATCTTCTGGCTTCGCTGCAACAAGAAAAGAAATTGGGTTTTCTGTTCATCACACACGACTTGGATGTAGCGGCTTGGTTCAGCCATCGCTTGCTGGTTTTAAGAAACGGGGAAATAGATGCGTTCGGGTCAACAGATGATCTGATGCGTCACCCGCCTACGGACTATACGAAACACCTGTTCAGTTTTCGCTGAGCAAATCGTTGTTGCTCAGGCTGCCAGACTTGCGCGGAATATCTTCACCGCAATGGCCAGCAGTATCACCCCAAAAAACTTGCGCATGACTTCCAGTCCGCTTTTTCCCAGATTGCGCTGGATATAGCGTGTGCTGCCTACTACCACGAAAATGACCAGCAGATTCAGGCAAATGCCTACGCTGATCACCAAATCAGAATAGGTACTTTTCAACGACATGATGGTGGTAAGCGTACCGGAACCTGCAATGATGGGAAAGGCTACCGGCACGATATTGCCCGTGCTCAGGTCGGGATCATGCTTGAACACATGGATACCCAAAACCATTTCCAGGCCGAGAATGAACATCACGATGCTGCCTGCAATGGCGAATGATTGAATATCCACGCCGAGGTAGCGAAGAAATGGTTCACCGGCAAATAGAAACCCTAACATCAAGATGGCTGAGGCCAGGGTAACCTTGAACGCATGAATGCCCGGAATTTTCTCCTTCAGCGTAACAATCAGCGGCACTGCGCCAATCATGTCAATTACCGCAAACAAGGTAAAACTCACCGTAAGCACTTCATGAAGTTCCATGCAGCAAAGGTATCTCTGTGTGCCACAAGTAGCGCAAATCTTCTCAATGACCGGCCTGTCTGATTGAAACATCATGCATGTTTAACTCCAACAAGATTAGCCTTAGTACTGACTGCCAAGTTTCCCACCGCCAATAGCCACTTCAGCAAAATGGGCGTAATTTTGCCGCCCCCGCTCCCCATGCCTGATTTCCCAGAAGATACCGGTACCATTGAGGTGATTGGCGCCCGTGAACACAACCTCAAGGCGTTGGACCTCAGCATTCCAAGAAACAGGCTCATTGTGTTCACCGGTGTGAGCGGCAGCGGGAAATCCAGTTTGGCTTTTGATACCATTTTTGCGGAAGGCCAACGCCGCTACCTCGACAGCTTTTCGGCTTATGCCCGACAGTTTATCGGCGACATGAAAAGGCCCGACGTGGATAAAATTCAGGGTCTCAGCCCGGTAATCAGCATCGAGCAGAAAACCGTGAGCCGCAATCCGCGCAGTACCGTGGGCACCATCACTGAGGTATATGACTTTCTTCGTCTGCTGTTTGCACGCGCAGGTGAAGCATACAGCTACGAAAGCGGTGAACGTATGGTTCGTTTCACGGAAGCTCAGATTATTGAAGCCATTGAGCAGCGCTATTTCGGCAAAAAAATCGCTGTGCTTGCGCCGCTGGTTAAAGGTCGGAAAGGTCATTACCGTGAATTGTTTGAACTCTATCACAAACGTGGATTCCAGCGCATGCGCGTGGATGGCGTGATGCTGGAAATCAAGCCGGGCATGCAACTCGATCGATACAAAATTCACGATATCGAACTGGTAATTGACCGTCTGGATGCCGGAGCCACGGCTGCCGCAAGAACGGCGGAATCCGTGCGCACCGCCCTGAAAATGGGGAAGGGAACCATGATGGTACTCGACATGGCAGACCAAAGCCGGCAACTGTTCAGTAAATTTCTGATGGACCCGGTGAGTGGCCTGAGTTATGACGAGCCTAATCCGAATTCCTTCTCCTTCAACTCACCTTACGGCGCCTGCCCCACCTGCGAAGGACTTGGTGAAATATCAGAAGTTTCCGCAGCGCTGGTCATCCCTGACCCCTCTAAAAGCATCAACCGTGGCGGCTTGGCACCACTGGGTGAAGTAAAGGAAAACTGGACCTTTACCCAGCTTCGCGCCATGGCTCGCCATTACAAATTCAGCCTCGCTGACCCCATTGGGGAACTGTCCAACGAGGTGCAACACATGATTCTGCACGGCTCGGAAGGCACCTTCCCCATTGAGCAAATCAACGAAAGTGGCCGCAAAACCAAGGTCCAAAGCAGTTTCAAGGGTGTTTTTCATTTTGTTCAGGAACAATTTTTCGAAAGTGATGATGATGAAATGCGTTCATGGGCCGAACAATTCATGCACAATACCCTATGTCCCGATTGCGAAGGCAGCAGGCTGAAGAAAGAAGCTCGTTATTACCGAATTGCAGGGAAAAACATTGCAGATCTGGCCGCCATGAACATTGGAACCCTGCTGCAATGGCTGGAACAGGTTCAGGGCGAACTGAACGAACGACAGAAAATCATTGCCACTGACCTCCTGAAGGAAATCCATGCACGGGTTTCTTTCCTGCAAGGAGTCGGGCTTTCTTACCTGAACCTGAACAGCCCCGCCCGTACACTCAGCGGCGGTGAAGCACAGCGAATCCGCCTGGCTACTCAGATTGGCTCCAGACTCACTAATGTATTGTATATTCTCGATGAACCAAGTATTGGCCTTCATCAAAGGGATAATGAAAAACTGATTTCCAGCCTGAAGGAACTGCGCGACCTCGGTAATACCGTTCTTGTGGTGGAACACGACCGCGACATGATGCTGGAAAGCGACCACCTCGTGGAAATCGGTCCCGGAGCAGGCGTGCATGGTGGTCGAATCGTGGCGCAGGGCGATTTGAAAACCTTCTCTTCTTTCCAGACTACTACCGCCCGGTTTTTAGCCGGAAAACTGGAAATTTCCGTGCCGGAAAAACGTCGCAAACCGGGTAAGGAGTACATCGAACTCAGCGGCTGCAACGGAAATAACCTGAACAATGTGCAGGTGCGCTTTCCTTTGGGTTGTTTTATCTGTGTTACCGGAGTAAGCGGCAGTGGAAAATCCACGCTGATAAACGAAACCCTGTTTCCACTGCTGTCCAACCATATCTACGGCACACACTACAAGAGCCTGGCTGTAAAATCGTTCAAGAACCTGGATCTGGTGGACAAGGTCATCCGCATTGACCAGTCGCCAATCGGACGCACGCCCCGGAGCAATCCCGCCACCTATGTGGGCGTATTCACCGAAATACGCAATCTGTTTGCCAACCTTCCCGAAGCCAAAATCAGGGGGTATAAGCCCGGCCGTTTTTCATTCAACGTAAAAGGCGGGCGCTGCGAAACTTGCGGAGGCGCCGGCAGAAAAGTGATAGAAATGAACTTCCTGCCCAATGTGGAAGTTCCCTGCGATACCTGCCACGGTCGCCGCTACAACCGGGAAACACTCGAAGTGCGCTACAAAGGCAAAAGCATCACCGATGTGCTGGAAATGAGTGTGGAACAGGCTGTGGCGTTTTTTGAACATATCCCGTTGATTAACCGGAAGATTATCACCATGCAGCAAGTAGGGCTGGGCTATATCACGCTGGGACAAAGCAGCACTACGCTGAGCGGAGGTGAGGCACAGCGGGTGAAATTGGCCACGGAACTGAGCAAGCGTGATACAGGAAAAACCTTTTACATCCTGGATGAACCGACTACAGGATTGCATTTCGACGACATTCGTCAGCTGCTGGAGGTGCTTCAGGAGCTGGTAAACCGTGGTAATACCGTGCTGGTGGTAGAACATAATTTGGATGTAATCAAAGTAGCAGACCATGTGATTGACCTGGGCCCGGAGGGCGGTTCAGGAGGAGGCCACATACTCATCAGCGGCACACCGGAACAGGTGGCGGCATTCAAAAACAGTCATACAGGTCGTTTTCTGAAGAAAGAACTGAAAACACCAAAAGCGAAATCCTGAAAACTTTCATCCCCAGGCCTTGCCCTGTTCCATAACCTGAATCAGGCGAGCGGCATTACGTAGATTATTAAATTGCTGA
>JAGWYC010000199.1 GCA_018969565.1 Bacteroidota bacterium
CTACCTTCTCTTCAACAACAGCCTCTGAAACCTCTGTTTTAGCCTTTGCCATGATGCCCCCTTTGTCGGGATTGTAGTGAACTGAAAGTATCATTGGTGGTAGCGCCAAGAATGGATCCGCCGCTAAGTGAAATGTCGTTGGCACGAAGCGAAGCAGTGCCTTTGATGGCAATACGTTTTGTATAAGTTTGTGGACAGGTGAGGTTGTTGATTCGAACTGCGGTTGAGATGTCGCAATCGAAGTTGTTTCCGAATACCACATTGTCATCACAGTCGGGTACACCTGAAGGTGACCAGTTGCCGCTGGTTTCCCACTTAAAGTCACTGGAGCCGTTGGTCCAGGTCTTTGTGGTTGCAATGCCATCGCCGCATGCCTGGGCGAAGGTCATTTGAGTCCCCGCGCACAGGGCCACAAGTGAAAGGAGTAGTTTTTTCATGATGGTGTTTTGGTTGTTGTTCCGGGCAAATATAAGCATTGTTGGTAACATGTTGACAAAGGAGTTCGTGAATTGCGAAAAAGGCTTAAGAAAGAATTAAAAACACGGTATTGGTGATTTGCGATAAACCTACTCAAATGAAGTTTGAACGCGTATAGACAATCATCGCTGAAAGGCTTTTTTACGTATCCTGTCAATCGGTTTTTTTTTCTGCGGACAAAGACTACTTCCTGAAAACGTAATTACCCTGAATCACTGTATCCAGATAGAATATTCCGGTGTTGGAATGACCTGTCGCAGGTACAGTGGGTGTTGTTTTTCTGATGAATATCCGATACAGAGAATCATGTGAAACCGGCGCTCCGGCTACAGCAGGGCGCTTCAAAAGTGCCGGGGGATAGTTCTTGCGAAAAACTACTACATCGTTGTTATCCCAAATTTCTTCTATGTGGTCAGAATACCATTTAATCCTGTTTTCATTGCCGCCTTTTCCTGTTGAATTTTCCTGATAGGGAAAGGCCTTCAGGTAATAGGAGTAGGGGTATTTTATACTCCAGTCAACGCCGATATTTGCTTTTGCGTAGTTTTTATTCAGGTATTCATAAAGGGCGTCTGCCGACGCGCTTTCTTGCTTCATTTCAGGTAAATCAGCCCGGTGCAGGTAGGCGGGAACAGTACCTCCAAAAAAGCCATAGGCCGGAAGCAGGCATCCAAAAAACACAAAGGGCATAACACTGTAGCGCCTGAAGGTACCGGTGTTCCAATGTTCAGCAGCATAGCGTATGAGGGCGAACCAGCTTAGGATATATCCGGTCCACAGATAATGCGGCCAAAGTCTTTTGCTCATGAACATGATGGACATAAGCAGGATGAATCCGGTAATGCCGATAACCCAGCTTATATCAGGCTTTCTGTCTTTCAGGGCCTTGAGGGTGCCGTCGGCAATCACCCAGATCAGCAGAGCCAGAAATAAATATGCGGCCCAGTTTGCGAAAAGGTATTCCTGTCCTAATCCCTGTTGCATCCATTGTGAAAAACCAAGTTGCTGATTGTCATAGTAGCGCTCAGTGCCTAAAAATGTCTTACGCAAATAGGTTTGCAGATAAATGGGTTTTACCGGACTGAGCAACAAGCAGGGAATACCGGCAAAGAAACCACCCATGAAAAAGGCAAACGAACGCAGGGCCTGCTTGATCCAGCCAAAATCTTTAAACGGACTAAAGCCCAAAAGTGGTAAGGCAAACAGGAAGGGTAGCGTAGTGAGTATGTTGAATTTAGCCGCAAATGCCAGCCCCAGCCAGAAATAGTGTTTTCCGAACCTCGGGCTTCCTTCAGTGGCCCATCCCCTGAAAAACAGCGCCAGAAAGAGCAATTGAATGGGTTCGGGCTTTGGCATGGCTGTGAAATACAGGGTGTACAGCAAGGCGCCGGCGCCCCAATACCAAAACACGCGCATTCCGGTTTTGCGTATGAATGTTCTTCCTAAAACAATTAAAGCCAGTAAAATCCAGATGGCTCTGGCCATGCGCACCGCCATCACCAGTCCGCTGATGCCCCAGATTTTATAGGGCAGCCAGGCAATCAGCGCATCTGAATAAAACACCACCCTGCCGTAATACAGGATGTCGCCGCCAATAACAGCAAGAAACCAATGCTTTATCGAAGCAGGTTCCAATATGGAATACACCTCCCTGATGGTCAGGTACTCGTCATGTCCTGCTATAAAATGGTTGATGTTGGCCCCATCAAGGAACTGTAGATTCAGCCTGAAAGCAAAAAGGAGAAAAATGCCGCCAAACAGCAGCTCCGGAAGGTTCTTTTTTTGGAAAATGCCTGTTCCCATGGTGTTCAGTTTTTATGAAGTTGTTTAAGATTTTACTGCACGACGCAGTTCGAAGATATAGCGGAAGATTCTTTTGATCAGTTTTTTTCGGGTTTTCCAGTCGCTGCCGCTTCCCCCCTTGGCTTCCCCGGCTACGCGAGGCGCAAAATATACCGGGAAATCCAGGATGCTCCCTTGTTTCTTTGCGTGGTATAGGAAGTACAAATCCAGCGAAAAATCATGGGGCGCTGCGGCATCAATTTGTTGGAAGAAAGCCCGGCTGAACAACTTGGGCTGGGCGTTGATTTCGGTGAGCCTGGTGCCCAGGGCCAAGGAGGAAAGAACACCCATGCCCCAGGAAAAAAACGCCTCTGTGGCCTTGCGGTTTTTTCTGTATCCCTTCACCAAAAGAGGTTTACCA
The DNA here is from genome assembly GCA_018969565.1 of Bacteroidota bacterium. GTDB lineage: Bacteria > Bacteroidota > Bacteroidia > NS11-12g > UBA955 > REEB481. The sequence continues at coordinate 2,681 of JAGWYC010000199.1, forward strand.
TCGCCGCTGAGTTCCTTTCGGTATATGTCTAGGGCTTTCAATACATCCAATGGATCGGTTTGCCTGTCGGCATGCGTTACCGCAAGCACATTACCCCTTGCCGCACGCAAGCCTGAAAGGATCCCAAATCCGTAGCCGAGGTTCTTTACCACATCTACTACACGGAAAACCTGTGGGTCACGCTTGGCCAGCTCCTTGCGGAATACCTCGTCGGATCCATCGGTAGAACCATTATTCACCAGAATGATTTCCAGGCCCTGTTCCTTGAGGGGTAAGGGGTCCAGACTTTTAAACAACTCCGGCAGATTCTCCACCTCATTGTAACAGGGAATAACGATGGATAATTGGTAGCGGTGGTCCATGTTCAAGGTTATTGATGCTTGTGCGCTTCTCTGTTTTTCAGGATGCGGTAATAATCATCCCAATACTGAAAGGTCTGATAGTCATTCGGCGTGCCCCAGCAGATGTAGTGATCTACTTCAAACACCCTGGCCCTGTAACCCATGGCAACCAAGTCATTGATGCACTCGTCCACGTAGAACTCATTGTTCACGCGCCGGTTCTGAGCAATCATACGTTCAGCAGCCTCTACAAAAAGACTTCCTTTCCTGAACCAGAACGCACCTACATACGCATGGTGATTTAAGGGGTCAGGCATATCGTATTTTACTTTCGCCTCGGTGATGCTTACACCATCTTCCCCGGTTAGTACCCAGCCATAAGCTTTAGGACTGGGTAATACGGTGGGATTATTGCGGAAGCTGAATACGATGGCATCGCTGTCGCGGCAGGCTTCGGCAAAGGCCTCTTCATCATACAGCATGCCGTTGTCGCTGGCGCCGATGAACAGTTCGCGGTCGTTGTTGACCACATCTCTTGCCAGCAGACAGGTGCTTGCCTGTCCTTCGGTAAGATGCTCTATGGTGATGATTCGTGCCTTTGGGAAATGTTCTTTCAACACTTCATCAATCCCGTATTCTTCGATATGAAACTGCCGCACCACAAATACATATTCACCTCCTTCATAAGGCAGACTTTTAGCAGCGCTCACCACCATGGGCAATCCCCGAACGGGGAGCAGTGGCTTGGGCGTGGTATAGCCCTTCATGGCAAAGCGGCTGCCGGCGCCCGCCATGGGTATGAGTTTTATGTAATCAGCGGACATGGTCGTAGCGTTTAAAAATGTCTTCCCAACTGAGGAATTCTCTCATATCTTCCGGGGTACCCCACTGGCAGAAATGAGGAACATCGGCGTAAACCTTCACCTTCAGACCATCCCGAACCATGTAGTTGTAAGGCAGGCTGATGAAATACTCGTCAAACACCGTGTATTGCTTTTCCATGAGTTCGGTGAAGTACTTCTTGATATAACTTCCCTTGGCGAAATAATAGGTTCCACCTGAA
>JAGWYC010000200.1 GCA_018969565.1 Bacteroidota bacterium
TAATATAATCTACGAAATGCTTATTCAGTTCCTGAATATTGTTGGTAGTGTAAAACTTTGTCAGACCGCCCTCCCAGTCCAATTTTGTTTCGGTGATGAGCCGATTGAGTTTTTTTAAATGCAGAAACTCATGGAAGGTTAGCGGAGGAAGCATAAAGTCGGTGAACCTTCCTGCCCCGCTTTCATTACTTTTTAAACGCAGGGCAGCTGCTGCCGATCCGGAAACCACAAACCTCGTATTGGGGTAACTATCTACCAGTGATTTTAAATGAACTTCCCAGTTCTTAAGGTACTGTATCTCGTCAAAGAAAACATACCATCCTTTTGGGTTATCTTGCATCGTTGCCTTGCGGCAAAAATCGAATAGTTCTTCAAGGCCTATATTGTTGTAAATGGGAGTTTCAATCGAAATAAAAGCGACTTTAAGTGGATTGATTTCTTGCTCCAGCAGATGTTGAACCGCGTGATACAACATTACGGTTTTCCCAACCCGGCGTGGCCCCATCAGTACTACCGCCCTCCGAACATCGGTATCCGTCACCAACGGCATAAATAAGTCAAAATACAGCCTCCTTTGCATCGAAGTATAGTATTCTTCCACACATCCGCTTATCCACCACGGATTTTCAAAACGTAGTCGCGCCAAGATCTGTTCTTCTGAATATGGCAATAGTGTCATAGTGATGATTGAAAAAAAGCAAAAATAGTAAAATAAGATTAGTTAAACAATCTTAAAAAGATAAAAAAGCCCAAATAAGAAAAAAATAAATTCTTATCATGCTTATTTATATGGTTTGGTTTCCCGTCTGCGCTCAACTCCTCCGGTTGGCCAGCAGGAGGGGGGCGCTGCCGTCGAAGGGGTTGTCGTTGCGGCCGATGCTTTTGGCCAGCATACCGGCAGCCCGCATCACCGAGCGGTCGCCATAGCGGTTGCGGATGCGGTCCATGGCTTCGTACAACTGCATCATCTCAGCCCGGTCTTCAAATAAGTCCATCTGATGCCCACCGCCCACCAGTTCGCTGAAGCGCACCCCGATAAGCCTTATCAGGATGCGCCGTTGGTACAGGCGCTCAAACAAATCCAGCACCTGCGGGATGAGTATATGATCGGCACTGGTGTAAGCAACCCTTTGCTGCAGGGTATGGGTATTGAAATCGCTGTAGCGAATCTTCACCGCCACGCACTGGGTAAGTTTCTGACCCTTCCGCAGTTGATAGGCCAGGCTTTCGGTCATGGCCGTGAGGATGCCCTTCAGCTTGGCAATGTCAATGGTATCGCGGTCGAAGGTGCGTTCCATGCTCAGGCTCTTGCGCTCGTGCCAGGCAATCACCGGACTGGGGTCTATGCCGTTCGATTTTTTCCAGATTTCCAGTCCATTCTTGCCCAGGGTTTTCTCCATTAATTCCTTGGGCATTTCCTGGATGCTGCGGATTTGTTCAATGCCCAGCCCGCGAAGGGTTCTGTACGTTTCTGCCCCCACGCCGGGTATTTTCCGCACCGATAAAGGAGCCAGGAAACCCTTCTCCTGGCCCCGTGCCACCTGCAACTGCCCTGCAGGCTTTGCCTCGCCCGTGGCTACCTTGCTCACCGTTTTGTTGACAGACAGGCCGAAAGAAATGGGCAGCCCTACTTCTTTATGGATTCGTTGCTTCAGTTCTCCCACCAGCTTCATGCAGCCGAAAAAGCGATCCATGCCTGTAAGGTCCAGGTAGAATTCATCAATGCTGGCCTTCTCGTATAAAGGCACACTTTCGCTGATGACCTCCGTAACCACATTCGAGTACTTGCTGTACAAGCCGCTGTCACCGCGGATGAATACGCCGTGCGGACATAATTGCCGGGCCGTTTTCATGGGCATGGCGCTGCTGATGCCATAAGCCCGGGCCTCATAGCTGCAACTGGCTACCACACCCCGGTTGCTCTGCCCACCGATAATCACGGGCCGACCCTCCAAACGGCTGTCCTGCAGGCGTTCTACACTTACAAAGAAGGAATCAAGGTCCATGTGCGCAATCTGATGTTCCATGTTAAAAATATTGACACTTATCTGCTATCAATATAATCAAAAAAATGAACATTGTTTACGCATCCGGGTCGCTGAGTTCATCGAAGCAGACCCAATGGAATATCAGGAACTTTGCTGCAAAAACGTCCGCAAACCCGATTTATTATCGAATCAGGCTGATGGTTCCCTGCACGCGCACCTTCTCTCCGTTGCGGGCTTTTGTGGCTTCCAGCAGGTAGTAGTAAACGCCTTCGGGGCATTCGCTGAAGCGGTTGTTCAGTTTACCGTTCCAGGGCGTATCATCGGGCAGGGTGAAGCGATACATTAACTGTCCCCAGCGGTTGTACACAAAAATCTGTAACGCGCTGTATCCGCTGTGGTTCACCGTAAACACATCGTTGATGCCGTCGCGGCCGGGGGTGAACACATTGGGGATTTCCAGTTTCTCATTAAAGCAGGGGGCAAAGCGCACCTGAAGGGTATCGCTGCTGCTGCATCCGAGACTGTCGCGCACCCGCAACACCAGAGTGTCGTTGGAACTAAGGGTGATGAAGCCGCCGCCGACAGGACGGTTCCACGAAACGTTTTGCCCGGGCAGGGCCTGATAAGAAGTGCGGAACAGTGTGCCTTCGCACAGCAGGGTATCCGGGCCCAGATTTACGGCGGGAGCGCGGGTTACCGTCACAAAGCGCTCCAGGGTGTCGGCAGGGCAGAAGCCGCCCACCGTGGCAATCATACGCACGCGATACCGGCCGTTGCTGCCGAAGCGATGCCGGGCGCTGTTCCCTGCATAGCCGGAGCCATCGCTGATTTCCCATCGCACCGAACGAAGACTGTCGCCCCCGGCCTGCATGTTCAGCCAGGAGTCGGGATGGCAGATTAATTCGGTGTTCAGGTTCATGCTCAGGTTTCGGTTCTTCCCTGCCATGCGGCACAATGAGAAGGCGTATCCCTCGCCGTCGCCCAATCCTTGTGCATAGGCCAGAAAGGGGCTGTCGCATTCCAGGCGGTGTGCGCCCGGTTGTATCTGGAAAATTCCAATCTTTCGCGTATCGCAGGAACTGCTCTGAAACTGGGACTGATTCACAGGAGTACCGTCCAGCTTTAAGGAGGGTATGCCGCCTGCGCTGATGATCACGCTGACATAATGTTCGTACTGACTCACCAGCGTGGGTACGAACCACCAACAGGCCTTCACGGCGCCTTCATCCGAAGAAAGGGTCAGACCGGAAGCATCGCCCAGTTTTTGAGGATGTCCATTGCAGGAACCGCCGCGGCTCAACAGCAGTGTACTGATGGCTTTATCGCTGCTGATACAGCGGTCAGATGCACCGGGTGAAGCAGTGATGGTACCACCGCGATTCAGTGTTACCAAACCGGGAATGCTTCCCGAAATCTTAATTTGGGTATTGTCGAGCCATGGACTTACCACATAAGAACCCGGCACGGTCTGGGCCGGTTGTGGGGGAACATAGTAATTGTTCTGCCAGTGTGAAACTGGAACAGCCTGTTCATAAACATGGTCGGCAGAAGTGCAGCCCGGGTCATCCCTGCGCCAGCGCATGCCGTTGGCACCCTGAAACACCACAATTTGTTTACAGGATTGAACCACACGGATTCGTGTACCGCACAAGGCCAGTGAGTCCAGCGCCCGGATGGGGTAGGAGGCGCCGCGGTTCAGGGTGATGGTGAAGGGAATTCCCGCCGGTCTGCCTGTAGCCAGGGTGCGAAAGGGCGTAATTTCCACCTGAGTGCTGTTGTGCAGGGCTACAATCACGGCCATATTGCCGAAGCCTTTGCTTACGGGTACATCATTCAGTACGTATTCAGGGGCTTTTGGGATGTCGCTCAGCGGTATCAGTGCCGTAGCGCCTGCGCTGCCTGCGCCCTGGCTGAAGGCCGTGACGGCCACGGGTTTGTCGGATTTGATGTATATGCCCCGGTCTTGGATGGCGTTGGAAGGGTCTGGCACGGCGATGGCTGCCGGTATGTTCACCACGACTGCACCATTGGCTCCGATGCTGAACGAT
>JAGWYC010000201.1 GCA_018969565.1 Bacteroidota bacterium
CGCGGTCTGAACGAGCAGGTCCGCATTCCTCCGCAGGTAGGGAAGTATAAAGTGTACATCATTGATGAGGTACACATGCTCACCGTGGCCGCCTTCAATGCCTTCCTGAAAACACTGGAAGAGCCTCCGTCATACGCCATATTTATTCTGGCCACCACGGAAAAACACAAGGTGCTGCCCACCATTTTGAGTCGCTGTCAGGTGTTTAACTTCAACCGGATTCAAATTCGAGATATGGTGGAACACTTGCAGGGAATTGCCACAAAAGAAGGTGTTGACGCAGAAGAACAGGCGCTGCACCTCATCGCCCGCAAAGCCGACGGCGGTCTGCGTGATGCCCTCTCTATTTTTGACCAACTGGTAAGCTTTTCCGGTGGTTCGCTAACCTATGCCAAGGCCATTGAAATCCTTAATGTACTGGATTCCGATACCTATTTCCAGCTCACGGACTTCATCCTGAATGAAGACCGGGCTCAGGCCTTGTTGCTTTTTGACAATATCCTGAGCAAAGGCTTCGACGGACAGTTTTTCCTCAGCGGGCTGAGTGAGCATTTGCGGAATCTCATGGTGTGTCGGGAACCGAAAACAGAAAACCTGCTGGATGTTGCCGAAGCAGAAAAGCCCAAATTTGCCCAACAGGCTTCAAGGGTTAGTCTTTCTTTTCTTCTGAATGCTTTGAACATCACTTCAGATGCAGACCAACAGTACCGCACCAGCCGAAATCCCAGACTGCTGGTTGAGCTGGCGCTGCTCAAACTTTGTCACCTCAACGAGTTCATCAGAACGGCCCCCGACATTGAGGAACTAAAAAAAAAATTTCTGAGCGAAGACTAAAAAAGGCTAAAGCCGGTGCCGGAATCAATACGGGCAGCGTCCCTCAGGAGCCGGTAAAACAGCCTGCTGCGCCCAAAACGCAGGTTCAGCCTCCACGCACCAGCCTGCTCAGTTACGAAGCCTTTCGCCAACAGCAGGAACAGAAAAAACAAGCTCCGCCTGTAGCGCAGAACCCCGGCAGCAACCCGCTTCCCATGGAACAGAATATACCGCTGCGCCCCTTTGACCTGCTTTCCTGCTGGATGGAGTTTGCCGCCTCTCTGAACGAACAGGGAAAACCCGCTGAGGCAATCCTGATGAAGGACGTGAAACCGCAACTTGACGGCGACATCATTCGCATTGAAGTGGCCGGCAGCCATCAACGGGATATGATGGATCAAATCAGACCGCTGTTGCTGGAACATATCCGGCAGCAATATCGAAAGTTTCTTACCCTTGAGGTCAGCATCGGCGAATACACGCCAACCGCGCTGAAACCCTATACGGATAAGGAAAAGCTCAATGCTATGATGCTGCAGAACCCTCTAATTCGCGATTTAGTGGAACGTCTTAAACTTCGACTGCGCTAATTCGGTCCCTACATCGAAATAAACGTCCTCTAAGGCCTAATCAAATGCCTTCGGAGTGCCGTAATTGAAAAAACGGCCTGTTGAGATTTTCATAATCCTTATACGGGATTAACGCTTCTCAGGTAACTTTGCCCACCCTGATATGCAAGCCACACAGGTTTCCTTTTCGAATACTGAAATAGCCTTCAAACGCTTCAGCAACAGCGATTTAAGAAAGGCCGAATGGTTATTTCGCAGTTTTAACTACCCCTGGCTGGTTCGAAACGGCCCCTCAATGGCATCCTTTGCGGTGTCGCTGGGCATGAAATCGCTGATAAAAAACACCATCTTTCATCATTTCTGCGGGGGAGAACACATTGGTGCCTGCTCCGAAACCATAGATCAGTTATACCAATTCGGAGTGGGAACCATCCTCGACTATTCCGTGGAAGGAGAAGAGGAAGAGTCTGTTTTTGAAGAAACCTGCCGCGAAATCATCCGTACGATAGAACGGGCCGCAGGCAACGAGAAAATACCTTTTTCCGTATTCAAAACCACCGGAATTGCGCGCTTCGCCTTACTCGAGAAAATACAGACAGGTGCAGCGCTGTCAGCCGATGAACAGTCCGAATGGGAAGCCGTGCGCAGCCGTTTTTCGCGTATTTGCCGCAGTGCCAGTGAGCATAAAGTGCGCATCTTTGTTGATGCTGAAGAAAGCTGGATTCAGGACCCCATTGACCAGTTGACCATGGAAATGATGCACCTGTTCAACCGGGAACGCGCCATCGTGTATAATACCATTCAACTGTATCGCCACGACCGCCTGGAATTCCTGAAAAAGACCATCAGCGGCACACCTTGTTACCTCGGATTTAAACTGGTGCGCGGGGCTTACATGGAAAAGGAACGTGCCAGAGCCGGGCAAATGGGCTATCGCGACCCCATTCAACCGGACAAAGCGGCTGCCGACCGCGATTACAACGAGGCGCTAAAAACTTGCCTGGAGCATATTGATCGGGTAAGTGTTTGCGCCGGAACGCATAATGAGGATAGCAGCCGCTACTTGATGCAGTTGATGGAAGAGCACCACATAAGCCCGCAGGATGAACGGGTCTATTTTTCACAATTGCTGGGCATGAGCGATCATATCAGCTTTAACCTCGCGAATGCCGGTTATCGTGTAGCCAAATATGTGCCTTATGGTCCGGTGAAGGCCGTTTTGCCTTACCTGGGAAGAAGGGCGCAGGAAAACAGTGCCATGGCCGGACAGATGGGCAGGGAACTCGCCATGATTCGCGCGGAGCGCCAACGCCGCAGCAGGGGCTAATCCCCTTTCGGTGCATAACTCATCAGGGCTTTGGCCCGTCCAGAGGCTAATTTTGAAGTCCCGATGCAGGATTATCCTCCATATCTCGACAAGCTCAATGAAAACCAAAGAGGCGCCGTAATGCAAACGGAAGGCCCGGTAATGATTGTAGCCGGTGCCGGCTCCGGTAAAACCCGTGTTCTCACCTTTCGAATTGCCCATCTGCTGAAACTGGGTGCCGACCCGTTTTCCATTCTGGCGCTGACCTTCACCAACAAAGCAGCCCGGGAAATGAGGGAGCGTATCGAGAAATTGGTGGGCGGAGAAGCCCGTAACCTATGGATGGGAACCTTCCACAGTGTGTTCGCACGTATCCTGCGCATGGAATCTGAGAAAATCGCCTATCCCCGGGATTTTACCATCTACGACAGCGACGACAGTAAAAGCCTCATTAAGACCATTCTGAAAGAATGGAATCTGGATGATAAAACCTATAAGCCCGGTCATGTGCTCAGCCGTATCAGCATGGCTAAGAATAACCTGATCAGTTCAGCAGAGTACCTCAGCGCTGATGAACTTACCGGCGAAGACCAAAAAGCAGGACGCGCTCGTTTCGGGGAGTTGTTTGCTGAATACGAAGCCCGCTGCAAAAGGGCAGGGGCGATGGATTTTGACGATATCCTCCTGAATACCGAAAAACTGCTGCGCTTGCACCCCGATGTGTGTCATAAGTGGCAGCACAAATTCAAGTATGTGATGCTCGACGAGTATCAGGATACCAACCGCGTGCAGTACATGATTACCAAAAGGCTGGCCGCAGTACATCAAAACATCTGCGTGGTGGGCGACGATGCGCAGAGTATTTACTCCTTTCGCGGCGCCAACATCCAGAACATCCTCAGCTTTGAACGCGATTACCCCGATGCTAAGGTGTTCAAGCTGGAACAGAATTACCGCAGTACGGGAAATATCGTACAGGCCGCCGGCAGCATCATCAAAAACAATAAAAATCAATTAAAGAAAAATGTGTGGACCTCGAATGAACCGGGTGAGAAAATCCGGGTGGTTCGCACTGTTTCTGATAATGAAGAAGGTCGTTGGGTGGCCCAGAGCATCTTCGAAGAGAAAATGCGGCATCAGCTTCCCAATAAGGCATTTGCCATTCTGTACCGCACCAATGCCCAATCAAGAAGCTTTGAAGAAGGGCTGAGAAAGCTGAACCTTGATTACAAAATCTACGGAGGTCAGAGTTTCTACCAGCGCAAAGAAATCAAGGACATCCTGGCTTATCTCCGTTTGGTGGTAAATCCCAACGATGAAGAAGCCCTGAAGCGGGTCATCAACTATC